>NZ_JBGTFM010000290.1:0-17040 GCF_041747255.1 Blastomonas sp.
CACGGGCCAGCCGCTCGCCGACCACGGCAGCATCGGGCAACGCGCGCAGCATGGGCTGCGGGTTTCCGATTTTCCAAGGGCGGGCATGCGGCCACAGCACCAGATAGCCAAGCCGGTGCTTGCCGATCAGTTGCAGCGCCAGATCGCCCTCAACCGGGCCAAGCGGCCGGAGGTTGGCACCGGCAATTTTGCTGAGCGGCAGGTTGATGCACATGTTGAGCGCCACGCCGACGCGCAGGACCACGCGGCGATCCGTCAGTGTGTAGACCGTCGTGCGACCGACCAGCCAGGCATAGAGCGTGAGCAGCCCGATGCTCAGTGCACCCGCGATCAGGGTCGCAACGATGCCCGTCAGGCTGCCATTGATCAGCGCCATCGCCACCAACGCGACGAAATACAGGCCGACAAAGCGCGTGAACAGCGCGCTGCGGGCGAGCAGCCGCCAATCGGGCGACCCCTGCCAGATCAGGGTTTCGCCCTGCGGCAATTCGCCGGGCAAGCCCCTGATTGGCTCGTCATCATATTCGGTGATCATCATATCAGCGGCTCCTGACGGGCACGGTTGGCATAAAGGTAGCCGCCACCGAAGTAACCGGAGATCTTGTCTTCCTCATAGCGGCTGATCTGGCCTGCAGTTTCGACCTGCGGGCAACCCGAGAACTGCGCGGCATTGATCGCATCGACAACGATCTGGCGCGCACTCTTGCGGATCTTCGCCATCGGCATCGGGGCGAGCGCATGCGGCCCTTCGGCAGTGGCGACCTCAAGATAGCGCACCTGATGCTCCGAGCGATCCACCCAGATTTCAACAACGGTGCCTGCGACCGCGCCATCGGCGCCAATCACGGTCATGCCGCGCGGATCAGGATCGCCACGGGCAATCGAGAAGCTCGGCTCCAGCGCCATCGGCACGATGCGGTGGTTGCCGAAGGCATCCAGATCAGGCAGGCGACTGCGCTCGGCATAGGCCGAGGGGCCGATGCAATCGGTCAAAGGATTGCCGGTCGGGATATAAGGTGCGCCCGGGCCGGGGCCAGCGCGACGTCCGGCGATATCGAACTTTTCCTTGCCGATGGTCGGCGTGCTGACGGTGCCGCGATCAAACGGCAGCTTGAACGTCTTGGGGCTGGCGTGCAGCAGCGCGCCGCCGTTGTTGATCGACCGACCCGTGACATCGTCTTCGAGCGGAAAGCCCTCTCGGCGGTCCTCGCGTCGCAGATAGTAAATCAGGCCGATAAAAAAGACCACGAACGCCCAGAAAGCGATCGATGCAACATCGATGTTGCCTACTATATTGCCGTTGAACATGGCGCTTTCCCTCTCTTCATGCTATCTCAGGTCGGAAATTCAGTGAGCCCGAACCGCGACTGCGGCGCCGGCGTATCAACCGTGTTGCCGCCGACCAGCGGACCCAACACGACCATTGTAACAAGCAGCAGAATAATCTCGATCAGATAGACGGTGCCATAGCCCGTCGCACGATAGGCGAGCGTCGCGCCGATCTGGTCCGCCATCGCCAGCGCCGAGACGCCGTCACGGATCAGCCCGCCCAATGCGATGGCTATACCGGCCGCGCTTGCCTGCACCGCGCCCCATGCGCCGAGCGCGAGGCCCGAACCCCGGTTCTTGTCGCTGCCCGCAATGGCCATGATCGCGCTCAAGGTGCCGACCGAAAACAACCCCGCGCCCAGCCCGATGGTCACCGCACCGCTAAACACCAGCCCGACAGACTCGAGCGGCGCAGCAAACAGCAACATCGCAAAGGCCGCCATGCCGATGACCGCGCCAAAGCCCGCCAGCCGCAGCGGATCAGCCCCCTGGCCCAGTCTGCGCGCTGCCCAGGCAAAGCCCAGCAGCATGCCGAACGCCCACAGCCCGGTGAGCAATGTCGTCTGCCCCACTGACATGCCGAGAATTTCGCCGCCAAAGGGCTCAAGCAGCACATCCTGCATGGTGAACGCAGCAGTGCCGCAACCGATCGCGACCAGCAGCCGTGCATTGCGCGCCTCGCGGGTAAATTCGCGCCATACGACCGAGAACTTCGGTGTCGGAAGGTCCGGCTTGGTGGTCGACGGGCGGCGTGCCTCCTGCTTCCACAAAGCAATGATATTCAGCGCCATCGTCAGCATGGCGGCACCCTGCACGATGGCGACCAGTCGCGTGGCGGAAAAGTCTGCCAGCAGCGACCCCATCACCAGCGCCGCGGCCATAATGCCGACCAGCTGCATGACGAACATCAGCGCGACAACGCGCGGGCGGGTGTCTTCGGGTGCCAGATCAGTCGCGAGCGCAAGGCCTGCGGTCTGCGTGGTATGCATGCCAAGGCCGGTGAGCAGAAACGCCAGCGCGCCGGCGACAAGACCCGAAGTGAATGTATCATCGCGCGACAGCAGCAGCAGCGCGAACGGCATGATCGCGAGGCCACCGAACTGCAGCAGCGATCCGAACCAGATATAGGGCACCCGGCGCCAACCGAGCACGGACTTATGATTGTCCGACTTGTGGCCGATCAGCGCGCGGAACGGCGCAACCAGCAGGGGAATCGCGATCATCAGCGCAACCAGCCAGGCGGGCGTGCCCAGCTCGACAATCATCACGCGGTTGAGCGTGCCGTTGAGCAGCACAATGGCAATGCCGACGCTGATCTGGAACAAAGACAGCCGCAACAACCGGCCCAGCGGCAACTCCGCGCTTGCCGCATCGGCGAACGGCAGGAAGCTGGTGCTGAGCCCTGCAAAGAAATTGGTCGAGATGCGGCTCAGCTTCATCCGCGCGTCACCATCATCGCATGGCTGGTGTAGAAACCGCTGACGATGCGCTCGCTCTCAGCCACGCCATAACCGGGCAGCCGTGCGGCGAGCAGGCTTTTCAGCTTTGCTTCGGCCACCGGCACAATCGCGGGCGCGCGATCAGACTTTGGGAACAGCTTGCCGGTGGCGTGCATCGCGGCCAGCAGCGGGGTGCGCGGCGCGAAGGTAAAGGCGATGTTCGGTGCGCGCGCAGCAAAGCCCGCGATTACCGCGACAATGTCGTCGGCTTCATAATGAATGAGCGAATCCATCGCGACAACATGGTCGAAGTCTCCCAGCGCGGGATCGAACATGTCACCCACGCGCCAGTCGATATTGAGGCCGGTCGGTGCCCGATCGCGCGCGACATCGACCAGTCCTGTCGAAATATCGATCGCGGTGACATGCGCGCCCAGCTGCGCGGCGGCAACCGCCAGCGCGCCGGTGCCGCAGCCCGCATCGAGAATGCGCTTGCCCGCCAGATCATAAGGCAGCCAGTCGAGCAGCATCGCACGCATCCGGTCGCGCCCGGCGCGCACCGTCGCACGGATGCCGCTGACCTTGGCGTCCGAGGTCAGATCGACCCAGTTCTGCCGCGCGGTGCGGTCAAAATAGGTTTCAAGCCTGCCGCGATAGGTATCGTAGCGGGTGGCGGGTGCGGTGCTCGCCATCATTCGAAGCCCAGGAAATCAAAGATGTCGCGGTCCTTCATCGGCATCGCGTCGAGCGGATCGGTGCCCTTCCACAGCACGGCAGCAAGCCGCATGTATTCGGTCTTCACTGCTTCGATCTCGGGGGTCGAATCCATCTCGAAGATCGTGCATTTTTTCAGCCGGCTGCGACGGATCGCGTCCAGATCAGGGAAATGCGCGAGCGTCTTGAGCCCGGTCGCATCGTTAAACCGGTCGATCTCGTCGGTTGCAGCCGAGCGGTTGGCGATGACGCCCGCCATGCGCACATCATAGTTCTTTGACTTGGCCTTGATGGCCGCAACGATGCGGTTCATCGCGAAGATGCTGTCGAAATCGTTCGCAGCGACGACAACGGCGCGCTCGGCATGTTGCAGGGGAGCCGCAAAGCCACCGCACACCACATCGCCCAGCACGTCAAAGATCACCACATCAGTGTCTTCGAGCAGATGGTGCTGCTTTAAAAGTTTCACCGTCTGGCCAACCACATAGCCGCCGCAGCCGGTACCCGCAGGCGGTCCGCCCGCCTCAACGCACATCACGCCGTTGAAGCCTTGGAACATATAATCTTCGGGCCGGAGCTCCTCGGAATGGAAATCGACGCTTTCGAGCACATCGATCACCGTCGGCATCAGCTTCTTGGTCAGCGTGAAGGTGCTGTCGTGCTTGGGATCGCAGCCGATCTGCAGCACCCGCTTGCCGAGCAGCGAGAGCGCGGCGGAGAGATTAGACGAGGTGGTCGACTTGCCGATGCCGCCCTTGCCGTAAACGGCAAAAACCTTAGCACCGGTGATTTCATCGCGCGGATCGAGCGCAACCTGGGTGCTGCCTTCGCCGAAGCTGGCCAAGTGACTTGGGGGCGCGCTGCCGTGGTCTAAAAGGCTCATCAAATCTCTCCCGTCATTCTGCTGCGACCAGGCCTTCCAGCCGGTCCTCGATATCGTCTGCGGCGGCGCGAAGCGCAGCCAGGGTTGCGGCATCCGGTTCCCACAGCCGGCGGTCGCATGCTTCCAGAAGACGCTCTGCCACGCGGGCAGAGGCCTTCGGGTTGAGCGTCGCCATCCGCCCGCGCATCTCTGCGTCGAGCACGAAGGTTTCGCTGATCTGCTGATAGACCCAGGGCTTGACTTCGCCGGTGGTGGCGGACCAGCCCATGGTGGTGGTGACATGGCCTTCGATCTGGCGCACGCCTTCATAGCCGTGCTTGAGCAGACCCTCATACCATTTCGGGTTGAGCATCCTGCTGCGCGTTTCGAGGTCAATCTGTTCGCCCAGCGTCCGCACCTTGGCGGCACCTTGTGTGGCATCGAGAATATACACCGGCGCGGCCTTGCCGCCGCGCGCGCGGGCGACCGAGCGGCTCACCCCGCCCAGAGCATCGACATACTGGTCGATGTCGGTGACGCCGAGTTCGACCGAGTCGAGGTTCTGGTAGGTAAAGGCGACATCGGCAAGCGCGGTTTCGAGCAGATCGCGGCGCTGCACCGGGTTGCCGCTGCGGCCATAGGCAAAGCCTTTGCGCTTTTCGAACGCTTCAGCCAGATCATCCGGATCGGTCCATGCGCCATCGTCGATCATCACATTGACCTGCGCGCCGTAAGCACCTTCTTCGTTCGAGAAGACCCGTAGCGCTGCGGTTTCGAGATCGCAGCCCATTTTCTCGGCATAGGCGAGCGCGTGCTTGCGGACGAAATTCTGCTCAAGCGGTTCTTCGGCGCTGGCGGCGAGCCATGCGGCCTCGGCCATCATCCGCGTTTGCAGCGGCAAAAGATCGCGGAACACGCCCGACAGGGTCGCGATCACATCGATGCGCGGACGGCCGAGTTCGGCCAGCGGGATCAGCTCGGCGCCCGCCAGACGGCCGTACGTATCAAACCGCGCGGTCGCACCGAACAGCCGCATGACCTGCGCAATCTGTGCACCTTCGCTCTTCAGGTTGTCGGTGCCCCACAGCACCATCGCGATGCTTTCCGGCATCGGTTCGCCCGATGCCAAATGACGCTCGATCAGCGCTTCGGCCTGCAACGTGCCGGTTGCCGTCGCCATGCGGCTGGGCAGGCGGAAAGGATCGAAGCCGTGGGTGTTGCGCCCGGTGGGCATCACTTCGGCATTGTGCAGCACGTCACCGCCGGGGCCTGGCCGCACATAGCAGCCATCGAGCGCATGGACGAGCCCGCCCAGTTCGTCATTCGACGCCAGCTTGGCGTCGAGCGCCGTGCGGTCCGCCTCGGGATCAGCTGCAACCATAGCGTTCAAAAACGCCTCGCGCTCCTCGCCTTCGAGCTGCTTGCCGAGCACATGCAGGCCAAACGGGATCAGCTCGCGCTCAAGTTCATAAAGCCCTGCCACCAAAGTATCGAGATCGCTCGATTCGATGTCGAGCGCGTCAGCCGCCTCGCGGATCATCACCTCAAGCTGGGTACGAATGTCGCTGTCGCCTTGCGGCAGACCGCGCCAGCGCTCGGTGAGCGCCTTCAAGTCGGCAAATCCCTTGTAAAGCCCGGCTTCGGCGAGCGGCGGGGTCAGATACGACACCAGGGTCGCACCCGAACGGCGCTTGGCCAGAATGCCTTCTGAAGGGTTGTTGGCGGCGTAGAGATAGAAATTGGGCAGGTTGCCGATCAGCCGGTCGGGCCAGCAGCTGCCCGACATGCCGGTCTGCTTGCCGGGCATGAACTCGAGCGCGCCGTGGGTGCCGAAATGCAGCACCGCGTTTGCGCCAAAATCCTCACGGATCCAGCGATAAAAGGCCGAAAACGCATGCGTCGGCGCGAAATCGCCATCATACAGCAACCGCATCGGATCGCCTTCAAACCCGAAGGTGGGCTGGATGCCGACAAATACATTGCCGAACTGCTTGCCGAGCACGTGAATGGACCAGCCGTCGCTCTGCACCTTGCCGGGCGCCGGGCCCCATTGCGCCTCAATCGCGCGCAGATACGGCTCGTTCGAGACATGGTCGTCGGTCGGGATGCGCACAGCGACATTGGCATCGGTGCCAAAGCGATCGCTGTTGCCCTTGAGGATCGCATCGCGCAGATCGTCGACCGAGGCGGGCACATCGACCTTATAGCCTTCAGCAGACAGCCGCTGCAGCGTCGCATGCAGCGATTCGTAAACCGCCAGGTGCGCCGCCGTGCCGGTGGCTCCGGCATTGGGCGGAAAGTTGAACAGCACGATGGCGAGCTTGCGCTTGGCCCGTTCAGACCGGCGCAGCGTCACCATCCGACCCACGCGGCTGGCGAGCGCCTCGGCGCGTTCGGGGCAGCTTTGCATCGCGCGCACCGCATCGGGCGCGGTGAAGATGCAGCCACGGCCGCAGCCCTTGCAGGCCTCGCCCGATCCGTTCGACCGGCCGCCGAAGATGCTGGGCATGATCGCGCCGTCAAGCTCGGGGATCGCGACCATCAACGTGGCTTCGAGCGGCAGCAGGCCCTGCTTGCCTTCGCCCCATTGCTCGAGGCTCTGGAACTCGACCGGATGCGCGGCGATATACGGGATATCGAGGCCCGAAAGCGTTTCTTCCGCCGCCGCAGCGTCGTTATAGGCCGGGCCGCCGACCAGCGAGAAGCCGGTGAGATTGATCAGCGCATCGATGGACGCCGTGCCATCGCGCTGGAAATATCTGGCAATCGCAGGCCGCGAATCGAGCCCGCTGGCGAATGCCGGAACGACATTCAGCCCTTGCGCTTCAAGCGCTGCGATCATGCCATCATAATGGCCGGTATCGGTGCCGAGCACATAGGAGCGCAGCAGCAAAACGCCGACGGTGCCCTTCGCTGCGTTGCTGCGCGGTAACATCGCCGCATCCTCGCCCAGCCGGTCGGGCAGGGTCGGATGATAGACACCAACGTCGGGGTAGCTGCGTGGTGGTTGCGCAGGCGTGCTGCCCTTGAGCACCGCGCGCGGTCCTGCCGCATAGCGGTCCACCAGCCCGCGGATCATGTTGACGACATTCTCGTCGCTGCCCGCCAGCCAGTATTGCATGGTCAGGAAATAATGGCGCACATCCTGCGCGGTGCCGGGCATGAACTTAAGGATTTTGGGCAAGCGACGCAGCATGCGCATCTGCTTTTCGCCCGCATTGCCGCCGGGCTTGGCGGGACCGCGCAGCTTTTTCAGCATCGCCATCACGCCGCCGGTCGGCGCGTCCATGCGATAGCTGCCCATGCGCGTCAGCCGCACGACCTCTGCCGCCGACATGAGGCCAAGCATCGCGTCACAATCCTCGCGGCGCGCCTGCAGCGCGGGCAGGATCGCGCTGACATGGTCTTCCAGAAACAGCATGGTCGAAATGATGATATCAGCCTTGGCGACATCGGCGCGCACCGCATCGAGCGCGCCTGCATCGCGGCCCCAGTCAGCAGCGGCATGATAGCCGATGCTGAGCCCGGGCATGTCGCGCTGCAACGCGATTTCCGCCCGTTCAACCGCGCCGGAGACGTGGTTGTCGAGCGTGACAAACACGATCCTGATCGGGACATTGCGGCTGCCGGCCGCTCCAGACTTTGCTTTACCGGGCATAATGCGCCTTTGCGTCGTAGAGCGTGTCTAAAGTGATGGAGGCCAGCCCAAGCTCCGCAGCATAGGCCTCAGTGTTGCGCCGCGCTTTGCCGCGCACAAAGAAGGGAATTTTTCTAAGTTCGGTTTCCGCCTCGGCGGTCCACCGCGCGATCACCAGCGTGTCGCCGTCGTTTAGCCGCGCACCGAAGGATATCAAATCCTCCCCTGCAAGCGGAGGGGGACCAGCTGCAGGCTGGTGGAGGGGTGTCACGCCATCGAGAGGTTGATACCCCGCCGTCTCGCTCACGCGAGCCACCTCCCCTTGCAGGGGAGGATTTTGGGTCGTGCCGTGCGCCAGATGGCTGGCACCTGCGCCGTCATGAAATTCGAAATCATCGCGAAACATGGTGAGCAGATGCTCTTCCAGCCCCATCACCAGAGGATGCACCCAGGTATCGAACAGCACGTTCGCGCCTTCAAAGCCCATTTGCGGGCTGTGCCGCGCCGGGAAATCCTGCACGTGCACCGGCGCCGAGATCACCGCGCAGGGGATCGACAGGCGCTTGGCGATATGGCGTTCCATCTGCGTGCCCAGCACCAGCTCTGGGTGAGCGGCGGCAATCGCTTCTTCGACCTCAAGATGATCGTCGGTGATCAAGGGCTCAACGCCATGGTCAGCCGCCGCAGCGCGCAAATCGCGCGCGAATTCGCGGTTGTAGCAGCCCAGACCGCAGACGACGAAGCCCAGTTCGTCGCGCGCCACCCGCGCGGCGGCGATGGCGTGGGTCGCATCGCCGAAGATAAAGACGCGCTTGCCGGTGAGGTAGGTCGAATCGACCGAGCGGCTCCACCATGGCATCCGCGCTTCGGCCAGATCCAGCGCGGGCGCAGCATCGACACCCGCGAGCGCAGCGACTTCGCGGATAAAATCCAGCGTCGCACCATGGCCGATAGGGATGGTCTTGGTGAACGGCTGCTGGAGCGTTTTTTCCAGCCAGCGCGCCGCCGAATCGGCGATTTCCGGATACATTACGATGTTGAAATCAGCATCGCCGATACGCGCGATATCGCCTGCGCCTGCCCCCAAAGGCGCGGTGAGGTTAATCTCTATGCCGAGCGCAGCCAGAATCTTCGCGATCTCGACGATATCGTCGCGATGGCGAAAACCCAGTGCGCTCGGCCCAAGCAGGTTCGCTTTGGGACGCGGAGAACCTGCCTGGCGCGGTGCGGAGCGGGAGGAATCTCCGACCGCGAGAGTTCTGACAATCTGATAGAATGTCTCTGATGCTCCCCAGTTTTCCTTGCGCGAATAGCTGGGCAGTTCGAGCGGAATAACGGGGATGGAAAGCTGCATGGCCTGCGCCATGCCGGCCGGATCGTCCTGGATCAGCTCGGCGGTGCAGGAAGACCCGACCAGCAAGGCTGCCGGGTTAAAACGGGCGATGGCATCGCGTCCGGCCTGCTGAAACAGCTCGGCCGTATCGGTGCCCAGATCGCGCGCCTGAAAGGTGGTATAGGTGACCGGCGGGCGCTTGCCGCGCCGTTCGATCATCGTAAACAGAAGGTCGGCATAGGTGTCGCCCTGCGGCGCATGCAGCAGATAATGCACGTCGGTCATGCCGGTCGCGACCCGCATTGCCCCTACGTGAGGAGGCCCTTCATAGGTCCAGACCGATAGCTGCATAGCCCTATACCCTCAACACGTCGCGGCGGCGGAGAGGCCGCGCGAACAGTTCGGCAAGATCGCCAGCCTGATCGAACCCGTGGATCGGTGAGAACACCAGTTCGATCGCCCATTTGGTGGTGAAGCCCTCGGCCTCCAGCGGATTGGCAAGGCCAAGACCGCACACGGTGATGTCCGGCTTGGATGCACGCACCCGGTCAAGCTGCTTGTCGACATCCTGGCCTTCGCTGATCACGGTGTTCGATGGCAGCTGGGCCAGTTCTGCGGCCATATGGTGGCGGTGCAAATAGGGCGTGCCGACTTCAATCGGAATCATGCCCAGCTCAGTATGCAAAAAGCGCGCGAGCGGCAGTTCAAGCTGCGAATCGGGCAGGAAGAAGATCGTCTTGCCCTCAAGCCGCGCGCGGCTGTGCTCCAGCGCGCGACGGGCACGTTCGCGCCCCGGAGCGACGACGGCGTCGAAATGCGTTTCATCCACACCAAAGGCTTCGGCAGCGGCGTGGAGCCAAGCGGTGGTGCCCTCTGCGCCGAACGGAAAGGCAGCGGGCAGATGCACGCCCCCACGATCTTCCAGCGCCATCGCGGTATCGCCAAGAAACGGCTGCGCCAGCAGGAAGCGCGTGTTGGGGCCGACCGGCGGCAGATCCCGCGCCGAGCGTGCGGGCAAGCAAGCGACATTGGTGATGCCCAGATCGCGCACCAGGCGCAGCAATTGATCTTCAACGATGTCTGGCAGCGCGCCGACGATCAGCAGCTGCTGCGCGGCGTCGGCCTCCGGCTGCGGCATAAACGGCACTAGCGCAGCGAGGCACGCGTCCTCGCCCTGTGTAAACGTGGTTTCGATGCCGCTGCCCGAATAGTTGACGATGCGCACATCGGGCATGAACACCTGCTCAAGCCGCTGTGCGGCGCGCGCCAGATCGAGCTTGATCACTTCCGACGGGCAGCTGCCCACCAGAAACAGCGTGCGGATTTCGGGGCGGCGGGAGAGCAGGCGGCGAACCACCTTGTCGAGCTCCTCATTGGCATCGGCAAGACCCGCCAGATCGCGCTCCTCGATAATCGCAGTCGCAAAACGGGGCTCGGCAAAGATCATCACGCCGGCGGCGGACTGCAGTAGATGCGCGCAGGTGCGCGAGCCGACGACGAGAAAGAATGCATCGGGCATCTTGCGGTGCAGCCAGACAATGCCGGTGAGCCCGCAGAAAACCTCGCGCTGGCCGCGCTCGCGCAACACCGGCGCGGTGGAACAACCGGTGGAGGGGGCGGCGATGGGCGCGATGGCGTTCATGATGCCACCGCCAGGGTGCCATTGGTCGCATCATTGTTGCGGGCATCGCGCGCCGCGGCATCGAGCCGGGCCAGGCGCAGCTTCCAGATGAACTGCGCGGCGTTGATCACATAAGCGCCATAGCCGGCGAGTGCGACCCACATCCGCTGTTCGACTGTGCCATAGCCGCCCAACAGCATCACCAGATATGCGGTGTGCAGCGCCAGCACGAGCATCGAAAACACGTCTTCCCAGAAGAATGACGGTGCGAACAGCCACTTGCCAAACACCACCTTCTCCCAGATCGAACCGGTGATCATGATGGTGTACAGAGTGAGCGTCTTGATGATGATCGAGAGATCAGCGGCAAACATGCCCTCGCCGGTGGAGAGATAGCGCATCACCAGAACCAGCGAGACGGCAAACACCACAAACTGCAACGGCGCGAGCAGGCCCTGCACCAAAGTCCATATTGTCGAGTCGCGACGGATGCGTTCTTCAGCGGTGTAAAGGGGGCGCGGGGCACGACCAGCGTCACAATCAGCATTATCGCTGCAAGACTGGCCGCTTTTGGCGGCTCCAGGCTGGCTTGCCAGTGTCATGGTAATTGTCGCGTCTCCCTGATTTCAGTTGGAAACCTACCCTCGGCGTCGCAAAAGTGTCAAGTAAAATTGACGTATAGTTTTCTTGACAAATCCGGGGTTGTCAGGTTTAGTGGACAAGCGTAGCATCGGTCCTGCGGGGGAGTGAAAACAACAAAAACTCCGCATGCAGTTGGGCTATTTCGCACCGGCTGGCCTGAGGAGAGTCGTAATGGCCTCAGTGTTTGGGATCGATCTGATCAGGTCGACGACAGGACTGTTCCGAAACGGAAGAAATCGCAAGAAAACCACGGCATGGGGCGGTGGCACGACCGGTCGATCCCGGGTCTCAAGCATCGAACGGAATGATGACGTGAGCCGCTTAGTGCAGGATGAAATCATCCCCCGTCTCTTGAAGGTCCGTCGTGACGACCTAAGTGTTGCGGATTTCGGCGAGTCGCGCCTTGCTGAAAAATCCACACTGCGCGGTGATCTTGATCACGGTGTTCAGTCCAACGATAATGAAATGGCCGGCACGTCTGGCACGCCGCATGGAAACCATGGCCCTATGTTTGATGAAGTCACGATTGGCCGGTTCAGCCAGGACGTGCTCACTCATGAAGCAGACGTCCTGACCGAGGCGATTCTCGTGTATCTGAGCCGCGGCATTGCGGCTGAAACGCTGTTTATCGAACTGATCGGCCCGACCGCCCGCCACTTGGGCCAGATGTGGGATAACGACGCCTGCGATTTCGTCGATGTCACCATGGGCCTTTGGCGTCTGCAGCAGCTTGTGCGCGCGATTGCGCTGCAGGCACCGCCTGTCGATGGCTGGCACAACAGCGGCTATACGGCTCTGTTTACGACCATGCCCGGTGATCAGCATAGCCTGGGCACAAGCATTTTAAGCGAATGCTTCCAACGCGCCGGATGGATTGTCGAAACGCTGATCGAGCCCGACCAATCCGAGCTTTTCCGCGCCATTGGCACAAAACATTTCGATTTGGTTGGATTGACAGCCACTATGGACACTCATATCGGGACGCTTCCCAAGCTCATTAATGCGATAAGAAGCGTGTCCTGCAATCCAAAAATCTCCGTTATGGTCGGTGGTCCGGCGCTGGGTTGTGACCCGGCGCGCGCACTGGCGCTGGGTGCTGATGGCACCGCGCCAGACGCATCGGGCGCACTGATGATTGCGGGAGAACTGGTATCTGCCGGGGAACAGCGCTCAGCGCGTTCGTCTTGAAGTCCGCCCCCGGCGCGGCGATGGTAAAGGATGGTCTTTCAGACATAATTATGCCTTTTCGCGACTTCAAAGGCGTTGTCGGCAAGCTGGAAATTAGTGCGGCCCTGGGCTTGGTCCTTGCCGCTGGAGATATTGCGCTCGCACTGGATGAACACGGTGTTATCAGCGACATTTCCATCAGCGCCGAGGGCATGCCCGACATCAGCGGCTGGATAGGCCGTTACTGGGTCGATACGGTTGCCATCGACAGCAAGCCGAAGGTCGCAGAAATGCTGGCCAGTCATGCCGCCAGTCATGCCATGGCGCAGCCTGACCGCTGGCGCCAGGTCAACCATCCCGGCCCCGAAGGCAATTTGCCAATCCATTATCGTGTGGTTGATCTGGGTGAAGGCCAGCCGCGCATGGCCATTGGCCGCGATGTGCGTAGCCTCGCCGCCTTGCAACAACGCCTGCTGCAGACCCAGCAATCACTCGAGCGCGATTACCTCAAACTGCGGCAGACCGAAGCGCGCTTCCGCCTGCTGTTCGATATGCTTGATGATCCGCTGCTAATCATTGATGCCACAAGCCGCCGCGTTGTCGAGGCGAACCCGGCCAGCTACAAATTGTTCAAGGCCAAGCCCGGCAGCCTGCCGAACCGTGATCTTGCCAACCTGCTTGATCCGGACGGGCGTGACGCTCTGATCGCGCATCTGGGGGCAACCAATGCAACGGGCGAAAGCGCCGGTATCATGGTCTCCCCATCCGATTCTGATTACCAAATCGCGATGAACGCCATTCCCTTCCGTCAGGACAACAGCCGGATGTTCATCATCAGGTTCGTTGCCCGCGACCGGTCCGGCACGCCGCCCGAGGTGGTGTCGCCGATGCAGGACATTATCGAGCATATGCCCGATGCCTTTGTGCTGACCGATGCGAAAATGGCGATCATCACCGCCAACGCTGCTTTTGTTGATCTGGTCCACGGGGTGTCGCAGGACTCGGTCATCGGGCAACCGCTCGGCACGTTTATCGGGCGGCCAGGCATCGACCTTGAACTGATGCGCAAGCAAATCGACCAGCATGGCCAGATGCGCAATGCGACGACCATCGTCCACGCTGATGATGCCATCGAAGAGGCGATCGAGGTTTCGGGCGTGAGAACCGAAAGCCATGGCGGCCATTATGGCTTTGCGATTCGCACCGTCAGCAGGCGGGTGCGCGACCTGCCCGCAGCGCAGCGCGATACGCCGCGTTCGGTTGATCAGCTGACGGAACTGGTCGGCCGGATGCCGCTGAAAGAAATTGTCCGCGAATCGACTGATCTGATCGAGCGGATGTGCATCGAGGCAGCGCTCTCATACACATCCGACAACCGCGCATCGGCAGCCGAGATCCTTGGTCTCAGCCGGCAGAGCCTTTATTCGAAGCTCCATCGCCATGGTCTTGGCAATCTGATCGGCCGCAAGGATGAGCTCGACGGCTGACACCGCGTCGACGTGTCCAGAAATTACATGATCAACTGTCCAATCTAATTGACACTCGTGGGCGTGCGGCTTAGCCTTTGCGACCATGAGCCAGTCTGCAGACATCCCCACTCCCGTGCCGGTCCCCGCACCGCGCGATGTGCTGGAACTGCTCAAGCCAATCACCTGGTTCCCGCCGATGTGGGCATTCATGTGCGGGGTCGTCTCATCAGGCGCGCCGCTGACCGACCGCTGGTTGTTTTTTATCGGCGGTGTGATTCTCGCTGGCCCCATGGTGTGTGGCACCAGCCAGGCGGTGAACGACTGGTATGACCGTCATGTCGATGCGATCAACCAGCCCGAACGCCCCATTCCATCGGGCCGCATCGCCGGCAAATGGGGGCTTTATGTCGCGTTGATCGGCTCTGGGCTATCGCTGCTGCTGGGCCTTGCGCTGGGCTTCTGGGTATTCATCGCCACCATCGTCGGGCTGCTGTGCGCCTGGGGCTACAGCGCGCCGCCGTTCCGCTTCAAGATGAGCGGCTGGATCGGCCCAGGGGTCGTTGCGCTAAGCTATGAAGGGCTGAGTTGGTTCACCGGCGCGAGCGTGATGACCGGTGGCCTGCCTGACGTGAACATCCTGATCATCATCCTGCTCTACAGCATCGGCGCGCATGGCATCATGACATTGAACGATTTCAAGGCGGTCGAGGGCGACACTGCGATGGGGGTGCGTTCGTTGCCCGTGACATTGGGCGTTGCCAACGCGGCGCGGCTCGCGTGCGCGGTGATGGCTGTGCCGCAGGTGGTCGTCATCGGCCTGCTGTTCAACTGGGGCCATGCCATCTCGGCGGTCGCGGTCAGCGTGCTGCTGCTCGCGCAGCTGGTGTTCATGCGCCGCCTGCTCAGCGACCCCAACAAATATGCGCCATGGTATAATGCCACCGGCGTCTCATCCTATGTGTTCGGCATGCTGGCCGCTGCGCTCGGCCTCGGTGGCTGGATATGAGCCGCATGCCTAACCCAAAAATCGGGGCCACCAAAATCGGTCTGGGGTGGATCGATATTGTGCGCATGGGGCTGGTGCAGGCGAGCATCGGATCGATCGTCATGCTGGCGACATCGTTGCTGAACCGCGTGATGGTGGTGGAATACGCGCTTCCCGCCGCGCTGCCTGCCGGGCTGGTCGCCTGGCATTACGCTGTGCAACTGTCGCGCCCGATCTGGGGCCATGGCTCTGACAAGGGCCGCACGCGCACCCCATGGATCATCGGCGGCATGGGCGTGCTCGCGCTTGGCGCCATCGTTGCGGTCAACGCTACCGTCATGCTGCCGCCGACCCCATTGCTTGGCACATTGCTCGCGGTGCTGGCATTCTCGATGATCGGAGCAGGCGTCGGTGCGGCCGGCACATCGATGCTGGCGATGCTCGCATCAGGCGTCGTGCCCGAACGCCGCGCGGCGGCCGCCGCGATCACCTGGATCATGATGGTCGCAGGCATTGTCATTGCAGCAGGTGTTGCGGGCAGCCTGATCGATCCGTTCAGCGAGGCCCGGCTGGCTGCGGTCGCGGGCGGCGTTGCGCTCGCTGCTTTTGTTGTCGCCTGCCTTGCCATCGCGGGCGTCGAACGGCGGCTGGTGCCTCCGCCGCATCCCGGCAGCGACGCGCCCAGCGGCAATTTTGTCGAAGCCCTGCGCGAAATTCTGGCCGACCGGACGGCCCGCCGTTTCACGGTGTTCGTGTTCGTGTCGATGCTCGCCTATTCGATGCAGGACCTGATCCTCGAACCGTTCGCAGGGTTGATGTTCGACATGACTCCCGGCGAATCGACCAAGCTCTCGGGCGTGCAGCACAGCGGCGTGCTGCTGGGCATGATCACAGCGGGCATTGGCGGCAGCGCCTTTTCGGGCCGCAAGCTCGCCGATCTGCGCATCTGGATTCTGGTCGGCTGCGGCGGATCCGCGCTGGCGCTGGCCGCGCTTGCACTCTCGGCAACCAGCGGCGGCGTCTGGCCGATCAAGACCAATGTTGCGTTGCTCGGCTTTGCCAACGGTATTTTCGCTGTGTCTGCTATTGGCGCGATGATGGGGCTGGCCGGCGCTGGCCAGACGTCAAAGGAAGGCGTGCGCATGGGCGTGTGGGGCGCATCGCAGGCCATCGCCTTTGGCCTTGGCGGGCTGATCGGTGCGATTGGTGTCGACATCGCACGCAAGCTGCTCGCCACCGATGGCGCAGCATTTCAACTGATCTTTGCCGGCGAGGCAGGGCTGTTCCTGATCGCCGCATTGCTGGCCCTGCGCGTCACTACGCGCCGTGCCAGTCCGCCTATCCTGGCGGCGCAGGCCTTAGGAGGCATAAAGCATGGCACACACGGATTTTGATGTGGCAATCATCGGTGGCGGCCCATCGGGCGCCACCGCAGCGAATGATCTGGCGTTGCAGGGGCTGCGCGTGCTGCTGCTCGACAAGGCCGGGCGGATCAAGCCGTGTGGCGGTGCGGTGCCGCCGCGCTTGCTCAAGGATTTCGAGGTGCCTGAGTCGCTGCTGGTCGCCAAGGCGCGCGCTGCACGGATGATCGCGCCCTCCAACCGCACCGTCGATATGCCGGTGGGTGATGGACCTAACGGCAAGGGCTTTGTCGGAATGGTCGACCGCGATGTGTTTGACGAATGGCTGCGCGCCCGCGCCGCGATCAACGGCGCGGATCGCCGCACCGGCAATTTCGACCGGGTCGATCGCGATGTCGATGGCACGGCGGTGGTCTGCTATCGCGAGGGCCGCGGCGGAGAAGAAGTGCGGGTGCGCACCCGCGCGGTGATCGGCGCTGAC
>NZ_JBGTFM010000291.1:0-17461 GCF_041747255.1 Blastomonas sp.
CGCCGCGATCGTCGAGCGCGGTGACAAGCCGCCCGCCGGGTGCCAGTTGGCCGGCAAACGTGTCAGGGATATGGTCGACCGCGCCGTCGACGAGGATCAGCGTATAGGGTGCCGCCTTCGACCAGCCCTTCGCGAGCGGCCCGCGAACGAGCGTAACGTTGGCAAGCTCGCCGAGCGTTTCCTCGGCGCGATCGGCGAGCGCATCGTCGCTTTCGAGCGCGATTACCTCAGCCGTTATGTGCGAAAGCAGTGTGGCGACGTAGCCCGTCGCCGCGCCGACGAGCAGCACGTGGTCGCCGCGCGAAAGATCGGCAGCGACAAGCATGCGACCGACGGTAAGCGGCGGGTTGAGGCTGCGACCGTTGCCGAGCGGAATGCTGCGATCGGTATAGGCAACGCGGGCGCGATCGGCGGGCACGAAGCGTTCGCGGGGAACGCTCGCCATCGCCGCGACGATCGCGCGATCGGTGACGTCCGACGGGCGCAACTGGCTGTCGACCATCGCGCGGCGCATGAGTTCGAAAAATTCGCTATCAGAGGGCTTATCGTGTGTCGACATATCAGCTGCTTATCTCCCTGGCGACTGTATTGCAAGGCCAATACAGTGCGTCGAATCAATTTCCCGCTACGCTTTGCTGTCGTTGCGCTTTCGGGCGCGTTACAGCGTGCCGCGGCGAACGCCAACCGCCGATGGCGCATCCGCGGCGAAACGCGGTTGACTTTGGCGGGCGCGGCTCACAGATGCTCGTGTCCGCGTACCGGGGCCCGATGGCGGAGTGGTTACGCAGAGGACTGCAAATCCTTGCACGCCGGTTCGATTCCGGCTCGGGCCTCCACATCCTTCTACTCGCCCGTAAACTCGGGCGTGTTCTTGGTCAGGAACGCGCTCGCGCCGATCATCGCGTCGGCGCTGTTGGCGGCGCGGCGCTGGCCGTCCGCTTCGTCGGCGAGCGTAGCGGAAAGATCACCGCCGAGCGCGCGGCGCAGATTGGCACGCATCACACCGAGCGCGAGCGTCGGCATCCTGGCAAGGCGCGCGGTGAGTGCATGCGCCTCGTCCATCAACGCGTCGTCGGCGACGCAACGATGGATCAGTCCCCATTCGGCAGCTTTGTCAGCGGCCAGTTTCTCTCCGAGCATCATCAGTTCGGTCGCGCGCGCCTTGCCCGCCAGCCGGGTGAGCATCCAGCTCGCGCCGCCATCGGGCACGAGGCCGATGTTGACGAACGCCTGCAGGAAATACGCGCTCTCGCTGGCCACCACGAAATCGGGCGCAAGGCCGATCGAGCAGCCGACGCCCGCTGCGGGTCCGTTGACCGCGCTGATTGTGGGAATGTGCAGCCGGTGCAGCTTGAGCAGCATCGGGTTGTAATGCTGGGTCAGCGCCCTGTAGCTGCCCTGTCCGCCCGAAATCGAGCTGTCCCGCCCACCCGACAAGTCCGCACCCGAGCAGAAGCCCTTGCCCGCGCCGGTGATGACAAGCGCGCGCGCATCGCCCAGCCGATCAAGCGCATCATTGATCTCGCCCGCCATCGGCAGCGAGCACGCGTTCAGCCGCTCGGGCACGTTCAATGTGATGGTGGCGATCTGGTCGGCGATGTCGAGCTTTATGGTGTCGTAGGTCATCATTTTTCTCCCCTAAAGCCCTCTCCCCTTCAGGGGAGAGGGTTGGGAGAGGGGCAGTCGCCCGACGCTGGCGGGACTTCCGACCCCCTCTCCCTTCGCCACTTCGTGGCTCTTCCCTCTCCCCTGAAGGGGAGAGGGCTGTCTGTATCAATGCCCCTCGCCCGGCTTCGGCGTCTCCATGATCTCGGTCAGCACGCCGCCCATATCCTTGGGATGCACGAAGAAGATCAGCGTACCATGCGCACCGATCCGCGGTTCACCCAGCACCCGCTTGCCCAGCGCTTCAAACTCCGCCTTTGCGCTGTGAATATCGGGCACCTCGTAGCACAAATGATGCTGCCCGCCGTTCGGGTTCTTCTCGAGGAACGAGGCGATGGAGGTGTTGCCCGGCAACGGCTCGACCAGTTCGATCTGCGTGCCATTCAGTGCCCCATCCGCTCCCGGCGTATCGACAAAGCACACCTTCACGCCCTGCTCGGGCAGGTCGAACGGCGCGTGGATCTTGGTCGCACCCATGACATCACGATAGAAGACTATGGCATCTGCGATCGAGGGCGTGGCAACGCCGATGTGGTTGAGACGGCCTAGTTTCATAATCATTCCTTCGGCAGTCGTCGTTGGGCACGGGCATCCGCCCGCGCCTCGTCGATGATTGTCTCCAGTCGCACCAGCCGCTCACTGAGTTTCGACATGGCCTCCCTGATGCCTGCAATGTCCTGATCCTGCCGGTCCGTCACTTTTTCCAGGCGCTCGATATTGGATTGCATCAGAACGACGTTTTTCAGCGCAGATGTGGCCTCGCTCAGCAGACTCATTCGCGTACGCCCATTTTCCGCAAGAACGCGTCGGTTTCCTGGTGGGATTTTTCCATTGTCGAGATCATTCGGTCGATGGATGCGTTCATCTTCGGGACTGCAGCGTTGATCTCTGCGATCAGAGCCGCAAGCTCGGCCTCCTCCTGCTGCGACATATCGTCATCGTCGTCAGTCTTGCGACGGACATACTCCCCCATCGACAAGCCATTGGCAGCGGCACGTTTCGTTAAACGTGCCTTGTTCTCCGGGGTGGTCAAAAACGTCACGCGCTCGGTCTGCATCTCACGCTCCTTCACATTACAATGTCATTGTAATGGTTTGTGGGAAGGGTGGCAACGTACCCCTTAAATCCTCCCCTGCAAGGGGAGGTGGCAGGCGCAGCCTGACGGAGGGGTGATACCCCATCGAGACGGCGACACCCCTCCACCATTCGCTGCGCGAACGGTCCCCCTCCCCTTGCAGGGGAGGCGTGGTATTTCTCGCCATTATCGGTTTCAGTCACATTCGTCAGCCAATTCATCAAGTCGGCAAATTCTTTGATCTATTCCTATTGTAGCTGAAGCTATCATGACGCCAACAATTCCAAAAGTCACAAGTCCGCCAATCCATCCCCATAAACGACTTGTTCGATTAGTTAATTTGACGCCTATAAAAATTGCAGCCGCAATTGAAAATACAGCGAGTACGATCTTGGAAAGTGCGAGTCCCGCCAGTTGGAATTCGATCATGATGCCTCACAACGGAATATTATCATGCTTCTTCCAGGGATTCTCCAGCTGCTTCCCCCGCAGCTTCCGTAACCCCAGCGCGATCCTTCGACGGGTCGAATGCGGCATGATCACCTCGTCGATGAAGCCCTTGGCCGCCGCCACGAACGGGTTGGCGAACCGTGCCTCGTATTCCTTGGTGCGCTCGGCAATCTCGTCTGCCGTACGCCCACGGAAGATAATCTCGACCGCGCCCTTCGCGCCCATCACTGCGATTTCGGCGGTGGGCCAGGCGTAGTTGAGGTCACCGCGCAGATGCTTTGAGGCCATCACGTCATACGCGCCGCCATAGGCCTTGCGGGTAATGACGGTGATCTTCGGCACAGTCGCCTCGGCATAGGCAAACAGCAGTTTCGCACCGTGCTTGATGATGCCGCTGTGCTCCTGCGCCACGCCGGGCAGGAAGCCGGGAACGTCGACGAAGGTGATGATCGGGATGTCAAAACAATCGCAGAAGCGCACGAAGCGCGCGGCTTTTTTCGACGAGTTGATGTCGAGACACCCGGCCAGCACCATCGGCTGGTTGGCGACGACGCCAACGGTGCGGCCCTCGATGCGGCCGAAGCCGGTGATGATATTGCCCGCATGGCTTGGCTGGATTTCAAAGAATTCGCCCTCGTCGAGCGTCTTTTTGATCAGCTCGTGCATGTCATAGGGCATGTTCGGGTTGGCCGGGATCAGCATATCGAGGCTGTTTTCAATGCGATCCCAAGGGTCGGCGGTCGGCCGCTCGGGCAGGTCTTCGCGGTTCGACAGCGGCAGGTAATCGATCAGGTCGCGCGCCGCGAGCAAAGCCTCGATGTCGTTGTCGAACGCCACATCGGCGACGCCCGATTTCGCCGTATGCGTCACCGCGCCGCCAAGCTCCTCCTGGGTTACCACCTCGTTGGTCACGGTCTTGACCACATCGGGGCCGGTGACAAACATGTAGCTCGAATCCTTCACCATGAAGATGAAGTCGGTCATCGCGGGCGAATAGACCGCGCCGCCTGCGCATGGCCCCATGATCAGCGAGAGCTGCGGCACGACGCCGCTCGCCAGCACGTTGCGCTGGAACACTTCGGCATAGCCACCGAGCGACGCGACGCCCTCCTGAATGCGCGCGCCGCCCGAATCGTTGAGGCCGATCACCGGCGCGCCAACCTTCATCGCCATATCCATGATCTTGCAGATCTTCTGCGCGTGCCGTTCAGACAGCGACCCGCCGAACACCGTGAAGTCCTGGCTGAACACAAACACCAGTCGACCATTGATGGTGCCCGATCCGGTGACCACGCCATCGCCGGGGATGATCTGGTCCTGCATGCCAAAATCGGTGCAGTTGTGTTCGACATACATGTCGAGTTCTTCAAAGCTGCCCGGATCAAGCAGCACATCGATTCGTTCGCGCGCGGTCAGCTTGCCTTTGCTGTGCTGCGCCGCGATGCGCTTTTCGCCGCCGCCCAATTGCGCCTTGTCGCGCCGCTCTGCCAACTCTTCCAATATGGCCTGCATGGCGCTCTCCCTGACTGGTCTTTGACCGTCCTCTTTTCAGCCTTTGCGCGGTCAGGCAATGCAAAAATTGTGCACCCGCACATCGAATGCTTGCAGGCCGGTGGCGCTCACAGTTCAATTCCGCAGCGACAATCCGTAGGGCAGAAAGGCTCAGACCTTGACCATGCCACGTTCGATCAGACTGTGGGCGGTCGCCAGCAACGCTTCTTCGGGCGGACGCATCGTCCAGCCCAATGTGGTCATGGCATGGCTGGAATCGCCGCCGCGCACATTGCCGAGCTCTGCGACCAGCTGTTTGAGCTCGGGGCGCAGCAGCGCCATTGCCTTGAGCAACCAGTCGGGCATCCGCCGTGTCGGCACCTTGCGCGCCCTCTCGCCCAGATTGGCGCACAGGATGTTTGCGACATCGATCATCTTGAGGAACGGCCCCGAGCAGACATAGCGCTCATCGCGGATGTCGGCTGCGGTCAGCGCGCGCACGTGCAGATCGGCGACATCGCGCACATCGATAATGCCAAAGCCGACATCGGGGCACATCGGCACCTTGCCCTCGAGCAGCTGCTTGACCACCTCGATCGAGGTCGAGATGTCATCGCTGAGCAGCGGACCGAACACCGCCGCCGGGTTGACCGAGGCAAATTCCATGTCGCCGCCGTGCGCGGCCACCCAGTCGCGCGCGGCGCGTTCGGCAATCGTCTTGGACCGGATATAGGGCATCACGCCGGGGTCGTTGATGTTGGTCCAGTCGGCCTCGGTGTTCATCCGCACCCCTTTGCCATGGCCATAGGCGATCGCCGCCATCGACGAGGTGAGCACAAAGCGCCGCACCCCGGCCTCCTTGGCAAAGCGCAGCGCGCGCAGCGCCCCTTCGCGCGCGGGGACGATCAGCTCATCGGGATGGCTGGGCACGCCGAGCGGGAACGGCGATGCGACATGCGCGACATGGCTGCATCCGGCCATCGCATCGGCCCAGCCGGCATCATTCTCAAGATCGGCGGCAAAAAAGGCGAGCCGGTCGTCGGCAAGCCCCAAAGTCTGGCGCACCCGGGCTTCGCGCGACAGCTTGCGCACGGTGGTGTGCACGGTCCAGCCGGCATCGACCAGCTGGCGGATCAGAAACCCCGCAATATAACCCGACCCGCCGGTCACCAGCACCTTGCCCGTCATCGCACCGCCCTCCCCTGCTATCACGTAGGGGGCAAGGATAAGGCGGTGCGCTGATCAGGGCAATGTGCGGCGTGCGCCCGCCACGGCTTACTTGAGCAGCACGAGTTCCTCGGCCATGCTCGGGTGCAGTGCCACGGTGTCGTCGAACGCCTGCTTGGTCAGCCCCGCCTTCACCGCGACAGCAGCTGCCTGCAGGATCTCGGGCGAATCCGGGCCGATCATGTGCAGGCCCAGGATGCGCCCCGATGGCTCCTCGGTGATCATCTTGTAGAGCCCGCGTTCGGCGCGGTGCGCGAAGACGTTGCGCATCGGGCGGAAATCAGACGAATAGACGCGGATGTTGCCATAGCGGTTGCGCGCCTCGCCTTCGGTAAGGCCGACCGAGGCGATCGGCGGCTGCGAGAACACAGCTGCGGGGATGCAGCCATAGTCGACCGTGCTGGGCTTGTCTCCGAACACTGTGTCGGCAAAGGCCTGGCCCTCGCGGATCGCGACCGGGGTCAGCTGCACCCGGTTGGTGACATCGCCGACCGCATAGATGCTGTCGCACGACGTCTTGCTGTAGTCGTCGACCGGGATCGCGCCAAGATCGTCGGGGGTGATCCCGACATGCCCCAGCCCCAGCCCTTCGACATTGGGTACGCGGCCGGTGGCGAACAGCACGATATCGGCGTGGATCGGGTCGTGGCCGGTGAGATACACGTCGAGTGTGCCATCCTCGCGCTTTTCGACCTTCTCGAACGGGGCCTTGAACTTGAACTCGATGCCCTTGGTCATGTAGATCTGCAGCAGCCGGTCGCGGACCTGCTCGTCATAGCCGCGCAGGATCGTGTTGCCGCGATTAACAACGGTGACGCGCGTGCCAAGCGCGTTCAAAATCCCGGCAAACTCGTTGGCGATATAGCCGCCGCCCGCGATCACCGCGCGCTTGGGCAATGCATCGAGGTGGAACATCTCGTTGGAGGTGATGCACAGGTCCGAGCCCGGAAATTCAGGCACGAACGGCCGCGCGCCGGTGGCGATCAGGATGAACTTCGCGCTGACCTCCTGCCCGCTGGCCAGCCTCACCCGGTGCGGCGCGATGATCGTCGCGCGTTCGTGGAAGATGTGGACATCGTGATTGTTGAGCGTGGTGGTATAGGCCGCGTTCAGCCGGTCGACATCGTTCAGCACATGGTCGCGCAGCGCGGGCCAGCTGAAGCTGGCGCCCTCGATGGTCCAGCCGTAGTTTTTCGCGTCCTCAAGGTCCTCGGCAAAATGTGATCCATATACCAGCAGCTTCTTGGGGACGCAGCCGCGAATGACGCATGTGCCGCCGACGCGATGTTCCTCTGCCACCGCCACCTTGGCGCCATAAGCAGAGGCGACGCGCGACGCGCGCACGCCGCCTGATCCTGCCCCGATGACGAACAGGTCGAAATCATACTCACTCATGCAATCTAATCTCCGTAGCGCCCCCTTAAAGCCCGGCAGCCTCGATCAGCGCGCGGGTGGAGGGGTCGAAATCGCCGGACTGGCGCTCGCCGATGGATTTGGCGATTTCCTTGCCCAGTTCAACACCGAACTGGTCAAAAGGGTTGATTCCCAGCAGCATCGCGTTGGCAAAGGTGCGGTGTTCGTAGAACGCAACCAGCGCGCCAAGGCTTTTGGGATCGATGGTGTCCAGCAGGATGGTGGTCGACGGGCGGTCACCTGGGTAGCTGCGCTGCGGGTCATCGCTCGCCTTGCCGGTCATCAGGGCCGACCCTTGCGCAAAGCAGTTGGTGAGCAAAATCTGGTGATGCTCGGCATCGAACTCATGATCGGGTAGCCGCGCGGCGATGAACTCGACCGGGGTGAGGTGGGTGCCCTGATGCAGCAGCTGGAACACCGCATGCTGCGCATCGGTGCCCACCCCGCCCCACACGATGGGCGAGCTCGGCCGGGTGAGCGCGCTGCCATCGCGCAGCACGCGCTTGCCGTTGCTCTCCATCTCGAGCTGCTGGAGGAAATCGGGCAGCAGCCGCAGCCGCTCGTCATAAGCGAACACGGCGCGGGTCTGGCAGCGGCGCGCCTGCGCATAATACAGGTCCACAAAGGCCGCGAGCACCGGCAGGTTGCGCTCCAGCGGGGCGGAAGCAAAATGCGCGTCCATCGCGGCGGCTCCGGCGCGGAATGCGGCAAAGGCCTCATTGCCCAGCGCCATCGCCACCGGAAAGCCGATGCTCGACCACACCGAATAGCGCCCGCCGACAGTGTCAGAAAACGGCAGGATGCGGGTTTCGTCGATGCCCCATTCGGCAGCTTTTTCGGGCGCGGCGGTGAGTGCGACCAGACGGCCATAGGGGTCTTCCACGCCGCTAGCGCGCAGCCATTCGATCGCGCTGTTGGCATTGAGCAATGTTTCGGTGGTGGTGAAGGTCTTTGAGGCGATGGCGACCAATGTCCGGCTGGGGTCGAAGCGGCTGACCGCCTCGGACAGCGCCGCGCCATCGACGTTGGAGACCACCGCGATGTCATAGCGATCACCATCGCGCGCCAGCGCATCGACGATCAGCTTGGGCCCCAGCGCCGATCCGCCAATGCCGATGTGCAGCACATGCTTGATGTCGCCGAACACGCCCTCATCAATCGCGCTGACCAAGGCTGCCATGCGCATGTGCAGCGCGTCTGCTTGGCGCACCGCATCGGCCGCGCCGGTGCCGCGCTCTGCCGGATGTTCGGCGGCGCGGTCCTCGCTGATGTTGATCTTCGCGCCCGCCAGCAACTGGTCGCGCATCCCCGCAAGATGCATCGCCTTGGCCAGATCATGAAACAGCCCAAGCAGCCCGGCATCAAGATGGGTCTTGGAAAAATCGAACAGAATGTCGGTGTCGCCAAGGTCCAGCCGGTGCGACAGCATCTCCAGCCGTGCGTCATCATCAGCGAACAACTTGGCCAGCGGCCGGGCCGGATAATCCTCGATCGCTTGCCAGATCGCATCGGCCTCGGTTGACATCAACATGGTCCCTTGTTTGTTGCGGTGGCTGGCGACGTGCACCCGGATGGGCCAGAATGGCGCATCATGCCTGATTCTTATGGCGCTCTGACTGCCGACAAAGGCTTGACGGCGCAAGGGGGCATCAGCAAAGGGAGCCAATGAACGAAACCGCCGCCACCGCCCCGAAACCCAGGTCAGAAACCGCAGATTTTCTGCTGTTTCTGGTCAAGCTTGCGATTTTCTTCTTCATTTTGCGCAGCTTTATCGTTTCGCCGTTCAATATCCCGTCGGAATCGATGCAGCCCCGGCTGGTGGTGGGCGATTATCTGCTCGTGTCGAAATGGTCCTATGGCTATTCGCGCTATTCGATGCCGTTCAATCTGCCGCTGATCCCCGGACGCATCATGGCGAGCCAGCCGGACCACGGCGATGTCGTGGTGTTCAAGGCCCCGCCTGAGGCCAACACCGACTATATCAAGCGGGTCATCGGCCTGCCCGGCGACACCGTGCAGATGCGCGACGGCGATTTGTGGCTCAACGGCAAGCAGGTGCAGCGCGAGCAGGTCGCCGATTTCATCATCCCCGTCTCGCCCAACACGCGCTGCTATGACCGCAGCTTCCAGATTGAAGGCCCGCAGGGAAGCGCGGTGTGCAGCTACCCGCGCTTCCGCGAGACCCTGCCCAACGGCAAATCCTATTACATTCTCGATCTGATCGACGCGCCGCGCGACGACACCGAAGTCATCACCGTGCCGCAGGGCCATATGTTCCTGATGGGCGACAACCGCGACAACAGCCTCGACAGCCGCTTCCCCGCGATCGATGGCCAGGGAATCGGCATCGTGCCGCAGGAATTTCTGGTGGGCCGCGCGCTCGTCTCGATCTTCTCGACCGATGGGTCAGCCAGCCTGTTCCTGCCGTGGACCTGGTTTACTGCGGCGCGCTGGGACCGCATCGGGGAAGGCTTTTGAGCCAACCGGTTGATCTGGCGGCGCTGCAGCCGATCATCGATCACATGCCCCGTGACCCCGGCCTGTTCGTCCAGGCGCTCACCCACGGCAGCACCGGCCTCACCCCCGATTACCAGCGGCTCGAATTTCTCGGCGACCGGGTGCTGGGCATGGTCATCGCCGACCTGCTGATCGCGCGCTTCCCGCAGGCGAGCGAGGGGCAGATGTCATCGTTCCTCAACCGCCTCGTCTCGCGCGAGAGCTGCGCCGAGATTGCGCGCGCGTGCAGCCTTGGCCCGCTCATCCGGCTGGGCAAGCAGGCGCGCGACGATGGCGGCGCGGGCAGCACCAACATCCTTGGCGATGTCGTCGAGGCGTTGATCGGCGCGCTGTATCTCGATGGCGGCATGGCGAGCGCAAGGGCGTTCATCGAGCGTCACTGGGCGACACGCATCGCCGCGATCAGCGAGGCCCCGCGCCACCCCAAATCCGAATTGCAGGAGTGGGCGGCGGCGCGTAATCGCAAGACCCCGGTTTACATCATGCTGGGCAAATCAGGGCCGGACCATGACCTGCGCTTTACCGTGCGCGTCGAGATCAAGGGGCTGGGCGCAGCAGAAGCGACCGGCAGCAGCAAACAGGAAGCCGAGACGCAAGCCGCAAGGCAGTTTCTGGCGGAGCATAATTTATGACCGAAGATACCCCCACACCCCCCATCAGCCCGGCCCGCTGCGGACTCGTCGCCGTCATCGGCGCGCCGAATGCGGGCAAGTCCACGCTCGTCAACCAGCTGGTCGGGCAGAAGGTCGCGATCACCAGCCCCAAGGCGCAGACGACGCGCGTCCGCTTGCTCGGCATCGCGATCGCGGGCGAGACACAAATCATGCTGGTCGATACGCCGGGCATTTTCGATCCCCATCGCCGCTTCGACCGCGCGATGGTGAGCGCAGCGTGGGAAGGCTCGGACGGCGCGGACGTGATCGCATTGGTGGTCGATGCCAAGGCCAAGCTCAACGAGCGGCTGACCAGGTTGGTCGAGCAGCTGGCGAGCCGCCGCGAACGCAAGATTCTGGTGCTCAACAAGGTCGATATCGCCGCCAAGGACAAGCTGCTGATCCAGGCGCAGAAACTGCACGCGGCGGGCAAGTTCGACGAGGTGTTCTTCGTCAGCGCGATGACCGGCGACGGCGTGCCCGAGCTGAAAGCGTGGCTCGCCGCCGCGATGCCCGAAGGCGTGTGGCACTTCCCCGAAGATCAGGTATCAGACGCCAGCGAACGCATCCTTGCCACCGAAATCACCCGCGAACAGCTGTTCAACCAGCTCCACGCCGAACTGCCCTATGCCAGCGCGGTGGTCCCGGAGAAATACGTCACCCGCAAGGATGGCTCGGTCGAAATCCACCAACAAATCCTCGTCGCCCGCGAAACCCAACGCGCCATCGTGCTGGGCAAAGGCGGTTCACGGATCAAGGAAATCGGGGAAAAGGCGCGGGGTGAGCTGGCGAAGGTGCTGGGGGTGGACATCCACCTTTACCTGCACGTCAAGGTGCAGGAAGGTTGGGACGAAGACCGCGAGATTTATGAGACGATTGGGCTGGGGTGGGTGAAGTAGGACAGGAGAACTACGCTCGCCCGCACAGAGTTAGGTTAGAAGGCGAAGAATGTGAGTCTTCGCAGTGCAATATTGTCGCCCACAAATTTGCCACCATCAAGAGAAAAGGTGCCTTGAAGGGCTGGCACAGCTATTCAGTTGCGAAAGTTGATGGCAAACTCGCGCAGCCTTTTGTCTGCAGCAGACAGAACCTCCTCTTTGAACTCGTTTTGATGGCGTAGGGCTACCGCTTCGAAGGTCAATTCCGGCATCCCGCGGTCTATCAGCATTCGAAATCCATCCGAGACATTGCCCAATACCAGATCGGCTACCGTTTGATGCTCGCCATCCCGTTTAATCTTTTGTCGGGTGCGCGAAAGCAGGATGGTCTTTCCTCGTTCTTCCTTCAACGCGCCTTCTAGCGCAAATATGCTCTGCCAGACGTCGTGCTCAAGAGTCCCCGGGTGGGCGGATGGCGAAATTGCATAAAGGCGAAGCAAAGCGGCGCGGCGAACGGTGGGCTGGTCAAGCCTAAGCGCGTTATCAGCAATCCTAGCGAGCTGCTTGGGGTCGCTGCACCTTGCGATGATCTGCAGAGCATTCTTTGCCTGCGCATCGGTTCCTATTTGCGTCATCGACTAGGCTCCTTCGACAAAAAAGGAACCTGAAGAATTCGGCATGGCTGCCTTTTCGTTGGCTTGCCAAACGAACGAGACGTCCAATTCGATACCGAAGCTAGATGCGATGACATACGCTTGTCGCCAAGCCGAGTTGGCTGCCTGCCCTTGGATTGATAGTCCTGCAGTCTCGAGGTATTTGAACCCGCTGTCTTCCCGCTGACCCGCTTGGCTATTCACCGTTATCATATCAAGGATGTCTTGGGTTGCGATACCGCGTGCCGCTGCTTCAACGATGACGGCGTTCATTACTGAGTTCCAAAACGTATCTGACTTCGGAAGTAATTTCCCGCCGATCTTTGCGTTCTTCAACGTGGTGAAGCTTAGGTCAGGCGGGGCGGCAGGGTTAAAGGTCCTGTTGGCATCACTTTTAGCACCCGATCCCGGATCTTCGTCGCCAGCTTCAAGTGCGCGAAGAGCGCGCTCAATGACTGAAACAGGAGTATCAACAAGAGGGATTGCGTGCCTTTGCAGGCGTGCAAAAAGTTCATCGGGCAATTCAATCGCATAAACCATATAGAGCCTCCTATAATCTGGTGAGCCACTGACCGCCACCGTAGTGTTCATATGGTCTATAGCGCTCATATTGTCAATATAAATCTTATGATCGTGCCACAGGCGATATGAAGACCCGAAACGATGGCACCGGCGCTGTCCCAAGTCTATCGTGCTGGAGCTTGACGAAAAGCTTGCGTTCCTCGGCACCAAAAAACCCGGCAAACATCTGTTTCTGCTTGACAAGATGCGCGACGCCGGTGCGCGGATTGTCGGGAATTCCCGAGGAGTTAGTCTAAACGCGGCCGCCCAGACGCAGCACTTCACTCGGCACAATAAATCAACGCAGCCCGTATTCCCGCAGCGTCGAATAATGCGACAGGCCATCGAGCAGGTGCAGCGCCTCGACGCGTGGCAGGCGGTGGGCGAGGTCTTGTGCCATTGTGGCCGGTGACCAGTTGTCGGCGCTGCCGTGATAGAGCGTGACCGGCTGCGTCACCCGATCGAGTTCGGCCACCCAGTCCTGCACGTACAGCGCGATTTCGCGGCGGTAGGTGCCGAGGCCGGGGCCGAGCGACTGCTGCAGGACCGGCAGCATCGCGGCCTTGAAGGCCGGGTCCGCACTCAATGTCCGGTCCTCGCCCTGCGCAGAGGCGAACAGTGCATCGTAGAGCTTGCCCGGGGCAATCCTGGCCACGCCCGATTGCAACCGCGCCAGCGCCGCGAACAGCAACGGGCTCGACCGGGCGAGCCTGAACACCGGCGCGCCCGCCATGCCATCAAGATAATCGCCGAGGCCGAGCGGCGCGGCTGCGGATATGAGATCGATGCTGGCGACCTGCGATCCCAGAAACGGCGCGGTGCGCAGGGCCGCGCTCGCCCCTAACGAAAAGCCGACGAGGCGCAGTGCTGCGCCGGGATTTTGCGTCTGAATGGCGGCAGCGAGCGTCGCGAAATAGGTGGCCCGGCTATTGGGCGACAAGCCGCAGGACCGGTCAAGGACATGCACGTGTGCACGCGCAGGGGCCACATCGGCATCGAACAGCGCCAGCTCACCTGCGCCGCCGGGAAGCCCGTGGAAGTATATCACCTGCTCGGTCATGAGGTTCGATTATCATACCTCTGCAGGGGTGTTAATCCGGCAAGGATGGCGCGATAAGAGCAGCGCTATCAGTGTCCGTCATCCTGAACTCGTTTCAGGATCCATGTCTCGTTTCGCACGAACCTTGCCCAGACGCACGATGGATGCTGAAACGAACCTGTCCTGAGCGAAGTCGAAGGGTTCAGCATGACGCAATTGGGTCACCGCTGCGCGTCAACCCTCTGGTCGCAATCCGCCGTTTTCCGGCGCATGCCGGAATCCAGAGCGTCTACGGCGCAACCCCGCCCCTGGACCCCGGCTTTCGCCGGAGAACGGGAGGGCGCATCCGCTGCGGTTGGCGCGGGGCCTTCGACAGGCTCAGGCTGAGCGGGCTTGGGTGCAGGGCTGCGCGCGGGGCCTAGCTTTCGGTCTTTGCGGGTGCCTTTTTCGCCGCTGCTTTTTTGGGCGCGGGCTTCTTCGCCGGAGCCTTCTTCACCGCCGCTTTCTTCGGCGCCGCCTTCTTCGCTGCCGGCTTCTTGCCTTTCTTCGCCGGAGCCTTGGCGGCGCGTTCGGCGATCAGCGCCAGCGCCGCTTCCAGCGTCAGTTCGTCCTTGTTGACGTCCTTGGGGATGGTCGCGTTGACGCTGCCGTCGGTGACGTAGGCGCCGTAGCGGCCGTCCATGATCTTGACGTCGGTATCGGTCGCCGGGTTCTTGCCGAGCACTTTCAGCGGAGCGGGCGCGGCGCGGTTGGCGCGGCCGGGGTTGGCGAGCGCCTCGGCGAGCTTGACCACGGCGGCGTTCATGCCGGTTTCGAACACCTCCATCGTGCCGCCGAGCTTGGCGTATTTGCCGTTGTGCGACAGATACGGTCCATAGCGGCCGATGCTCGCGGTAATCACCTGGCCGGTTTCGGGGTGCGCGCCGATCTCGCGCGGCAGCGAGAGCAGCTTGAGCGCCCAGTCCAGCCCGAAATCCTCGCCCGGCACGTCCTTGGGGATCGACGAGCGCTTCGCCTCCTTGCCCTCGCCCAGCTGGACATAGGGGCCGAAACGCCCGCTGCGCTTGGTCACCGGCTCGCCGCTCGCCGGATCGGTGCCCAGCTCTTCGGGGCCGCTGTCGCCGCCATCGCCCTCGCCGCCGCCTTGCGCGAAACGGCGAGTGTATTTGCATTCGGGATAGTTCGAGCACGCGACGAACGCGCCGAACTTGCCGCCGCGCAGCGCGAGACGGCCCTCGTTGCACTTGGGACACAGGCGCGGATCGCCGCCATCGGCAAGCTTGGGGAACAGGTACGGCTCAAGGAAGATGTCGAGCTCGGCGGTGATTTCAGACGGCTGGCGCTCCATCACCTCGGCGGTCTTGGGCTTGAAATCACGCCAGAACGCTTCAAGCACCTTGCGCCATTCCGCACGCCCGCCGCTGACATCGTCGAGCTCTTCCTCAAGCCCTGCGGTAAAGTCATAGGCGACATAACGTTCAAAAAACCGTTCCAGAAAACCTGTCAGCAATCGCCCCGATTCCTCTGCAAAGAAACGGTTTTTCTCGACCTTCACATAGGATCGATCCTTCAGCACCTGAATGATCGAGGCGTAGGTTGAAGGCCGCCCGATGCCCAGTTCCTCAAGCCGCTTGACCAGCGACGCTTCCGAAAAGCGCGGCGGCGGCTGGGTGAAATGCTGCACCGCATCGACCGATTTCTTGGCCGGGCTGTCGCCCTTGGACATGATCGGCAGCAGGCCGCCGTCATCGCTGTCGCTGTCGTCCAGACCTTCCTCGTAGAGCGCGAGGAAGCCGGGGAACTTGACCACCTGGCCATTGGCGCGCAGCGCGGTGCGGCCCGTGCCGTCGACCAGCTCGACCACGGTGCGCTCAAGCTGCGCCGTCGCCATCTGGCTGGCCAGCGCGCGCTTGAAGATCAGGTCGTACAGCCGCGCATGGTCGGCGGAACCTGCCTTGTCGCGCGAAAAATCGGTGGGGCGGATCGCCTCGTGCGCTTCCTGCGCGTTCTTCGCCTTGGTCTGGTACTGGCGCGGGGTTTCGGACAGGTAATGGCCCGAATAGCGGTCCGCAATCGCCTTGCGCGCTTCCTGGATCGCGCCCGCGTCCATCTGCACCCCGTCGGTCCGCATATAGGTGATCGCGCCGTCCTCATACAGGCCCTGTGCAATGCGCATCGTGTGGCTGGCCGAGAAGCCGAGCTTGCGCGCCGCCTCCTGCTGCAGCGTCGATGTCGTGAACGGCGGCGGCGGGTTGCGCTTCAAGGGCTTGGTCTCGACCGTCTCGACCACGAAATGCCCGGCCTCGACCTTGGCCTTCGCCGCCTCTGCTGCGCCTGCATTGCCCAGCGACAGCTTGTCGAGCTTCTCACCCTCGAGCCGCACCAGCCGCGCGGTGAAGGGCTGGCCGCCCTGCTCCATCTGCGCGGTGACCGACCAGTATTCCTGCGCGGTGAACGCCTCGATCTCGCGCTCGCGCTCGACGATCAGCCGCAGCGCCACCGATTGCACCCGGCCCGCCGATTTCGCGCCGGGCAGCTTGCGCCACAGCACCGGCGACAGCGTGAAGCCGACCAGATAATCAAGTGCCCGGCGCGCGCGATAGGCATCGATCAGGTCATCATCGAGCTGACGCGGCGCGGCCATCGCCTCGGTCACCGCCTTTTTGGTGATCGCGTTGAAGGTCACGCGCTCGACCTCCTTGGGCAGCACCTTGCGCTTTTTGAGCACCTCGAGCACGTGCCAGCTGATCGCCTCGCCCTCGCGGTCAGGGTCGGTCGCGAGGATCAGGCGGTCGGCCTTCTTGGCCTCGTCGGTGATGGCTTTGAGCTGCCGGGTCTTGTCGGCATAGGCCTCCCAGACCATGTCGAAATCATGGTCGGGATCGACAGAGCCATCCTTGGGTGCGAGATCGCGAATGTGTCCGTAAGATGCCAGCACCCGGTAATCCGCCCCAAGATATTTTTCGATGGTCTTGGCCTTGGCCGGCGACTCGACGATAACCAGTTGCATTGATTGGACTTTCTGAAATCTCTCGCGTGTGCGTATAGCTGGACGGGGTTTTTGCCCTTCGTCAAGGGGCTTCCATAGCGCGAAATATGTGTCAGACCAGCGACACCCGGCCTGCCGCATGACGCTCGATCCGACCGGCGAGTTCGAGATCGAGCAACACCGCCTGCACCGCGCCCAAGTTCAGCCCTGACTGGCGCGCCAGCTCGTCGACCGCCACCGGCACCGTGCCCAGCAAATCGACCAGCATGCGGCGCGCCAGATCGTCGGGCTCGCTGAAATGGGCGGTAGCGGCGAACAGCGGCGGATCTGCGAGCACCGGTCCGCGCGGCAGCCGCTGTCCGGCGGCGAACGGTTCGATCAACTCAAGGATATCGCCGATGCTCTGTACAAGCGTGGCGCCGCTGCGGATCAGCTCGTTGCAGCCGCGCGAGCGCGCATCGAGCGGCGATCCGGGGATGGCCATCACGTCGCGCCCTGCCTCTGCCGCCAGCCGCGCGGTGATCAGCGATCCTGATTTCGGCGCGGCCTCGACCACGAGCGTTCCCAGCGCCAGCCCGGCAATGATGCGGTTGCGATAGGGGAAGTGCCGCGCCAGCGGCTCGCTGCCCGGCGGCTGTTCAGCGATCACCAGCGCGCGATGCCCCATCTCGGCCTGCAGCGCACGGTTTTCGGGCGGATAGGCGATGTCGATGCCCGATGCGATGACGCCTGCGGTGCGCGCCTGCCCGCTCCCGGCGATCTGCAGCGCACCATTGTGCGCGGCTGAATCGATGCCGCGCGCGAGGCCTGAGACGACCAGATAGCCCGCTTCGGCCAGTTCGCCCGCGAT
>NZ_JBGTFM010000292.1:0-2243 GCF_041747255.1 Blastomonas sp.
GCGCTTGCCTTGCTTGCGCAATTCGGTTGCGACGCCGCCGTGCTTGATGTCAATCTTGGAAGGGAAACGTCCGAGCCGATCGCACGCGAGCTTATCAAGATCGGTACGCCCTTCGTCACCATATCCGGATATTCGTGCGTATTCCGGAGCATGCGCCCACTTATTCCGACAACATGCGCCCACCTGTTCCGGGGTATCCGCCCACCGGTGACGCGTTGCCGTGAGGCAGCGTGTTTCGGGTATCAGGTCTGAGGCGTTTCGTCATCCATTTTGGCGATGGTTTTCCGCATGGACTGCCCTTCCAGCTCGATACGGTAGGCATTGTGGACGATGCGATCGAGGATGGCGTCGGCGAAGGTTGGCTCCCCGATGACGTCGTGCCACGCTGTGATGGGCAACTGGCTGGTGATCATGGTCGAGCCGCGGCCATATCGTTCTTCGACAATCTCCATCAGGTCGCGGCGCTGCGTGGCGGTGAGCCGGTCCGGTCCCCAATCATCCAGGATGAGCAGCTGCGCCTTTGTGATGCTGCGGAACAGTCGGAGGAAGCGACCGTCCCCATGGGCCAGTTCCAGTTCCTCGAAGAGGCGCGGCATCCGCTTGTAGACCACGGTGACGCCGGCGCGACAGGCCGCCTGCGCCAGGGCGCAGCCGAGCCATGTCTTGCCGACCCCACAGGGACCGGTGATGATCAGGCCTCGCCGGTCGGTGATCCACTTGCCGGTGAGCAGGCTCTGGAACAGCGCCTTGTCGAGGCCGCGGCGCGCGCGGTAATCGACATCCTCGGGACAGGCGCCCACATGGCGCAGCCTGGCGGAGCGCATGCGGGCCTCGAAGCGCTTGGTTTCTCTGCTGGCGACCTCACGGTCAACCAGCAGGCCAAGCCATTCGGCGTGGCTGAGGTCAGCCGCAGCATCCTGAGATTGCAGTTCGACGAAGGCTTCGGCCATACCGTCCAGCCGCAGGGCCTTCAGGTGATCGAGGGTTGGGTGGTCAAGCATTGTGTGTCCTTTCAGTGGAAGTATTCGGCACCACGGATGTTGGGGTGAGTGATGGCAGGCTCCTCCGTGGTGCGGGTGCGGGGCTTGCGATCGAGCCCATTCTTGAGGATCGAATGGACTGATGAGTAGGATCGGGCGTTGATCTCAAGCGCACGGCGGCAAGCCGCATCAAGCCTGTCCCGGCCGAACTTGTCGGCCAGCCGGATCACGCCCAGACAGGTGCGATAGCCCTGTTCGGGGTGTTTGCGGTCGCGCATCACGACCTCGGCGAAGATCGCAACGTTCGGCCCGATACGCGCGGCCCAGGCCTGGATGCGTTGTGGCGTCCAATCTTCACGGAACTTGTGGTGTGCGGGCATGTGATCGCGCTGCGTGGAATGCTGCTCGTTGCCGGAGGTGCGCACATGTGAAGCGACACGCTGCCCGACATGGAAGACTTCGACCGTCCGAGCGGTGATGCGCGCCCACAGCTCTTTCTTCAGCAACTGATAGGGCACGGAGTAATAATGCCTATCGATCGCGATGTGGTAGTCGAGCCCGGCGCGGCACTTCTTCCATTCGCCATAGACGTAGGGCGCGACCGGCAGCGGCTTCAGGGCGGGCTTGTCCAGATGCTCGAACAATTGCCTGCGACTGGCGCCGAGATGGCGCGAGACCTTATCGTTGAGCCGGTCCAGCAGCGGGCGAATGGCCGCGTTCACGTCCCCGAGGCTGAAGAACTGACGGTTGCGCAACCGCGCCAGAATCCAGCGCTCAACCAGCAAAACTGCGCCCTCAACCTTTGCCTTATCCTTGGGTTTATGGGGCCGTGCGGGCACAACGGCCGTGTCGTAATGCGTGGCCATATCCGCGTAGGTCCGGTTGATCGCAGGGTCGTAGAAGCAGGCCTTGGTGACCCCGGCCTTCAGGTTGTCGGAGACGATCTGCGCCGTCACACCCCCGAGAAAGTCGAAGGCGCGCACATGGCTCGCAATCCAATCCGGCAGTGATTGGGTCCATGTCGCCTCCGCAAAGGTATAGCTCGAGGCCCCCAGCGTGGCGACAAACAGTTGTGCCGTGCGCACCTCGCCGGTCTTGGGATCGATCACATCGATCGTGTGTCCTGCGTAATCGACAAACAGCCGCTCGCCCGCCGGATGACGCTGGCGCATCACTGGCGACAGCTTGCCTTCCCACCGCGTATACAGCTCGCAGAACCGGGAATAGCCGTAGCCCTCCGGAAGATCGGCGCGATATTCTTCC
>NZ_JBGTFM010000293.1:0-3789 GCF_041747255.1 Blastomonas sp.
AGCCTCGGCCATCACGTCTGTCCAACCCGCCTCGGCGAGCAGGTCGGCGCCATGCGGCGCGCATTCGGTCACTGGAACACCGCTGGCACGCAGTTGGTCGATCAGCTGCGGGGCATCGCGCTGCGGCGTCGCCGGATCGACGCCACGCAGTCGCATCGGCTTGCGGCGACTGGGGCCACCGTTGTTCGCTGGTGCCTCAAACAGCGCAGCGCGGATCACCTCGCCGCGTAGCGTCATCCCTTCGGTCATGTCTTTGGGGACAGGCTGGAGCATGGCCTCGCTGCCATCGTTCAGCAGTACGCGCGCGCGATGACCACCCGCGCTTCTGCCCAGCAGCCGCCCTTCGACAATCGCGCCGGGGCCAAGCCGGTCAGCATCGCGCCGGACCCGCGCCTCGACAATCCGCCCGCGTTCAACCAGCGCGGCGCGCTCCTCGCCGATGCCGCGTTCGTAAAGCCAGCCGTTCATGGCCCGGAGCGGGTCAGCCCGGCGGCCAACAGCAGCATGCGGGTCTCGTAGAGTGGCAGGCCCATGATCCCGCTGTAGCTGCCTGCGATGGTGCGGATCAGCGCCTCGGCAAAGCCCTGGATGGCATAGCCGCCCGACTTGCCCTGCCACTCGCCGCTGGCGATATAGCTGTCGATCTCATCGGTGTGCAGGCGCTTGATGGTGACGGTGCTTTCTGACAGCCGATGCCACGCCTTGCCTCCGGGCAGAACCAGCGTGACTGCAGACAGCACGCGGTGGCGCCGTCCGGACAGCAGGTTCAGGCAATCGCGCGCCTCGCGCTCGGTTTCGGCCTTGGGCAGGATGCGGCGGCCGGCGGCCACCACGGTATCGCCCGAGAGAACGGCGCATTCGGGCTTGAGCGCGGCGACCACATTTGCTTTTTCTGAAGCCATGCGCGCAGCGTAGATGCGCGGCAACTCGCCCTTGCGGGGCGTTTCATCAATGTCGGCGGGCACGATCGCGGCGGGTTCAATACCAATCCGGCCAAGCAAATCGCGGCGTCGCGGGCTCGCAGAGGCAAGGATCAGCTGCGGTGGGATCAAAGGCAGCGGGTTGGCCATGCCGGTGCGTTATCGCTTATTTGAAGCGATAGGTAATCCGGCCCTTGGTCAGATCATAAGGGGTCAGTTCAACCAGCACTTCATCGCCCACCAGCACGCGAATGCGGTTCTTGCGCATCTTGCCGGCGGTGTGGCCCAAAATTTCGTGATCATTTTCCAGCTTGACGCGGAACATGGCGTTGGGCAGCAGTTCAACCACCTGGCCGCGCATTTCGAGAAGTTCTTCTTTTGCCATTCGGCCCCTGCAATTTAATCTGATCAATGAATGGCACAGGACGTGCGCCACAGTTTCACGCTGGTGCACAATCGTGTCCCAGCGCCAATGTCAGCGGGCCTTACAGACAAAGCAGCCAAAAGAAAAGCAGCGAGTTTGTGGGATTTCCGCGGGCAAAGCTCAGGCTTTGCCGGGCTTTTTTGGGGGGATGCGAAACTTTGATACAATTCATGACTGGTCAAGGCGATGGGTGCAACCATATTGCAGTGCAGCACATCTTTGCACCCCCCGTTTGCAAGAGCCCTCTTCCGCATATGCCATTTTGTCGAGCTGATTTTTCGTCCGTAACACCCGCTGCGTGCCTGTCGTTGCTGACCCTGTTGTCGCTGGGGGTTAGCCCGGCCGCTTTGGCAAGCACCGGCGCTCCCATCGGCACAGCGACCGCTGACACCGACCAACCGCAGACGCCCGCCGCGCCCGATACCGACCCCGATAGCGACGGAGAGACGATTGTCGTCACAGCGCAGCGACTGCGTGGATCGGTGCAGACCGATGTCCCGCCGGTGGCGACGCTTGATGCAGCCGATGTCGCATCTTATGGCGCATCGTCGCTGGCCGAACTGTTACAGCAGATCGCGCCGCAGACCGGCAGTGCGCGTGGCCGAGGCGGTGGCCAGCCAGTCATCCTGCTCAACGGTCAGCGCGTTTCAAGCTTTCGCGCGCTGCGTGATCTGCCGCCAGAAGCGGTGCAGCGGGTCGAGGTGTTCCCTGAAGAACTGGCGTTAAAATATGGCTTCCGGCCGGATCAGCGGGTGATCAATTTCATTCTGGTCGACAATTTCAAGAGCCTCGCGCTTGAGATCGACAGTGGCCGGGCGACGCAGGGCGGCTTTGGTTCGACCGAGTTCGAGGGCACATTCACCCGGCTGGGCACCAATTCGAGGCTGATTGTTGATGTCGAATATGAGCTGGGCACCAGCCTGCTCGAAAGCGAGCGCAATCTCGTGCAGCCCGTCAGCAGCCTGCCGTTCGCGCTCGGCGGCAACATCGGCGCGTTTCCGTTTGCGGGCGGCGCGCAGATCGATCCGGCGCTGACCGTGCTGGCGGGGCGACCGCTTAGCCTTGTCGGTGTGCCGCAGGGGATTGGCGGTGCGCCTGCGCTCTCTGCTTTTACCGCCGATGCCAACACAACCGAACTGGGCGCGTTCCGGACCCTGATCCCCGAATCGGACCGCATTCAGGCCAATGCCACCTACACGCGCAACTTTGGCCCCGGCACCAACGCGCAGATTAACGCCACCTACACCAACACTGCCACGACATCGCTGCTGGGGCTCAATACCGGCGCGCTGACCATTCCGGCGAGCAACCCGTTCTCGCCCTTCTCAAATGATGTCAGCCTGCTCACGGCGTTTTCAGATCCGCGCACGCTGACCCGCACGGTCGACACCGACAATTATGCGCTGGGTTTCAACATCAACGGCGAACTCCCGGCCTCGTGGAAATGGTCGCTGACCGGCGACTATAACCGCACTGACACGCTGACCACGATTGACCGCGCGGCTGATCTCAGCGGCCTGCAGGCGGCGATTTCCAGCCCGACGGGGGCGATCAATCCGTTTACCGGCACGCTCGGCAGCCAGCTGCCTGCGCTGATCAGCGATGCCGCGCAAAGCCGCAACCAGGTGCTCAGCAGCCAGCTGACGGTCAATGGCACGCTTGCGGATCTGCCCGCAGGTCCGATCAACCTGACCTTGATCGGCGATGTGGCGCGCCGCGCCATCGATGCGACCGACAGCCGCCTTACAGGTCTTGGGGAAACCTCCCTGCGCCGTACAGAGGCAGGCGTTGCCGCCAATATTGATGTGCCGCTGGTCGAACGATACGCCAGCACGTGGTTCGGCAGCCTCTCGGTCAACGGCAACATCGGCTATCGTGAACTCAGCGATGCGGGCGGGCTGTTCGCGTTCGGCTACGGCGTCAACTGGTCGCCCACCGAGTCGCTGACCCTGCAAGCATCGCTGATCGCCGAAGAAGCCGCGCCCGGAATCAGCCAGCTTGGTGATCCGCAGATCGTGACGCCCAATGTCAGCACGTTTGATCTGGCGCGCAATGAAACCGTGCTGGCGACGATCATCACCGGCGGCAATCCGTTCCTGACCCCTGAATCGCGCCGCGATGTGAAGGTGTCGCTGAGCTACCGTCCGCCGTTTGTCGAAGGGCTGGATTTCCTCGCGGAATATATTCGCAACCGCAGCTTTGGCACCACCTCGGGCTTTCCCATCCTGACCCCTGAAATCGAGGCAGCATTTCCCGACCGGATTGTCCGCGATGTCGATGGCAGCCTGCTGGCGATTGACCAGCGCGCAGTGAACTATGACCGGGTGACCAGCGACCGGCTGCGTTATGGCATCAACTTTTCCAGGCGAATTGGCGGCAACCGTGCAGGCGGCCCGGGTGGTCCCGGCCGAACCGGCGGCGGCGCGCGCGGATTTGGCGCGGGTG
>NZ_JBGTFM010000294.1:0-18087 GCF_041747255.1 Blastomonas sp.
CTATATCGTGCGCGGCGGCGATACGCTGCGCACGATCGGCAATCGGTCCGGCGCGGGGTCGGAAGCGATCGCCGCGGCCAATGGCCTTGCGCCGCCCTACACCATCCATCCGGGCCAGAAGCTGATTATCCCCGGCGGCCAATATCACGATGTTGCCGCCGGTGAGACCGGCATCGCCATCGCGCAGGCCTATGGCGTGCGCTGGGCCGACATGGTGGGGCTCAACAGTTTGGATGAACCCTATATCCTGCGCATCGGCCAGCGGCTCAAGCTGCCCGACGCTGCCGCCGCGACGACCATGGCCGCTGCGACAATGCCTGCACCTCCAGCGGCACAGGCCGATCAAAGCCGGATATCCGCTCTGGTGGTCGACATTGACGATGTGGTGACCGGCAGCCAGCCCGCGATTGCCGAGGGGTCGGCGGTGCCGCCTGCCAGAGCGCAGCGCGCGACGCTGGCCGCAAGTGCGCCCATTGCTGTGCCGGGCAGCTTTTCGGGGCGCTTTTTGTGGCCGATCAGCGGCAGCCTGCTCACCCGGTTCGGGCCGGTGGGCAAGGGGCAGGTCAATAACGGCATCGATATCTCGGCCGAAAAGGGCGCACCATTCCGCGCCGCCGCCGATGGGGTCGTGTCCTATGCGGGCAGCGAGATCGCGATCTACGGCGGGCTGGTGCTGGTCAGCCACGGTGGCGGCTGGGTCAGCGCTTATGGCCATGCTGAACGGATTGACGTCGTGCGCGGTCAGGCGGTCAAGGCGGGCCAAGTGCTCGGTGCGGCCGGGCAAAGCGGCTTTTCAGATACGCCCAAGCTGCATTTCGAATTGCGCAAGGACCGCAAGCCGGTCGATCCGCTGCTGCATCTTCCGCGCGGATGAATCCTGCGCGCCGCAAAAAAGAAACGGCGGCGCGGCCACGCGCGCTGCTCAGACGCGCCAGCCACCTGCCGGTCTGGGCTGATGTCGGCTTGCGGCTGGGGCTGGCGTTCGCACTCATTGCGCTGGTCATCCTCATCCACTGGCTCGACCGCGATGGCCTGGTCGATCATTATGACGACCATGTCAGCTTCCTCGATGTCGTCTATTTCACGATGGTGTCGGTGACCACCACCGGCTTTGGCGACATCGCCCCGGTATCTGACAGCGCGCGGCTTATCGAATCCGTGGTCGTGACACCGGTGCGGGTCGCGGTGATTTTCATCTTCGTCGGCACCGCCTATAGCTTTGTCCTCAAGCGCAGTTGGGAAAAATACCAGATGAGACGCATCCAGCAAAAGCTCAGCGAGCATTTCGTGGTGCTGGGATTTGGCACCAGCGGATCAGAAGCGGTGCGCGAGCTGATCGCGCGGGGCACCGACCCGGCCAAGATTGTGGTGATCGACCAGTCAGAGGCATCGCTGGCCCGCGCTGAGCAAATGGGCTGCAACGTGCTGAATGCCGACGCCTCGCGCGATGAAACCTTGCAGGATGTGCACATTGGCAGCGCGTGCGGCGCAATTGTCTCCGCCGGGCGCGACGATACTTCGATCCTGATCGTGCTGACCATCCGCCATCTCGCGCCCAACCTGCCGATCAGCGTGGTGGTGCGCGCGGCGGACAATGAGCTGCTGGCCCGGCAGGCGGGGGCAAGCACGGTGATCAATCCGGTGAGCTTTGCTGGGCTGCTGCTCGCGGGCTCTTGCCACGGTCCGCACATCAGCAGCTATATGACCGACCTTGCCTCTGCCGACGGGCGGGTGATGCTGATCGAGCGCAAGGTCAAGCCAGACGAGGTCGGCAAGCCGCTCAGTGCGCTTAAAGGCATGGTGGGCCTGCGCATCTATCGCGATGGAGAGCCTTATGGCTTCTGGGACCCGGAAAGCGCGGCGCTGCAGGCAGAGGACCTCATCGTTGCGATCATGCCCGGCGATGGCAAGGGCCCAGAGTCCAATGGCGGAGCGCGCCTTTAAACATTCCAGGGAGGAAATTGCCGAGGAAAACATACTCGTCTTCCCAAGACCGAATGCGCTGGCATCGCGGGAAATTGGAAAGAGGGTCGGCGGCCGAAGTAATTTGGGACTCGTGCTACTGACCGATTGTTGATCGGCATGAACGGTTGGCGCCGTATCTTCGAGAAACTGGTTACGCAGCTTTTAATTCAGGAATTGACTTCAACTGCTCTGCCAATTCCGCCTCTGCCAATTGGAGGTCATAGGCGCGCTGCAGGTTCAGCCAACTGTCCGCGCTGCCGCCAAACATCTTGGCAAGCCGCAGCGCCATGCCCGGTGTTACCGGCTGCTTCTCATTGATAATGTCATACAGCGTCTGGCGGAAAATACCGGGCAACCGCGCGATCCCGGTCTTGGCCTGTCTTGCCGTAGATGCCGACGCCTTCGTCCAGCGCCAAGTCCGTTTCTACGCCACTGACATATACGCCATTGACATATTAAAAGCATGCGTGGCGTCTATCGGACCATCTACGTTTTCGGCGGTAGGGACATGCCGGTTTTCTCATCACCATGTTCGCCAAGAATGAAAAAGACAATTTGACCAAGGCTGAACAAGCCGCTGCCGTGGAACTGGCGAAGGCCTTGGTCGCATCATATGGAGACCGCAAATGAGCGCGTATGACAGCATCATGCAGGGACTGAACGAGGCCTTGGACCATGCGCAGGGCAAGGAGATTGGCGCGCATGTTAGCCATATCGTGGTGCCCTCCGTCGATGTGGCCGCGATCCGCGCAAGCACCGGCCTGTCGCAAAGTGCGTTTGCGCGCAGCATTAGCGTCGCCAAGGGCACGCTGCTCAATTGGGAGCATGGGCGCAGACAGCCGACCGGTCCTGCGCAGGTTTTGCTCGCCATGATCGCGAAGAAGCCCTCGCTGGTCAGCGAGTTGTTGCGATAGCTCTGGGAGACCTATCCCCCAGTCCCCCCAACCGTCAGCCCGCTCACCAGCAGCGTTGGCTGGCCGACGCCTGCAGGCACGCCTTGCCCCGCTTTGCCGCATACGCCGATGCCTTCGTCGAGCGCGAAGTCGTTGCCGATGCCGGTGACTTTGGTGAGCACGGTGGGACCGTCGCCGATGAGGGTTGCGCCCTTGATCGGCGCGCCCAGCCTGCCGTTTTCGACGCGATAGGCTTCGGTGCAGGAAAAGACGAACTTGCCCGATACGATGTCCACCTGACCACCGCCGAAGCTCTTGGCGAAGATGCCATTTTTGACGCGGGCAAGCAGTTCTGCGGGGTTATCGTTGCCCGCGCGCATCAACGGGTTGGTCATGCGCGGCATCGGGGCGTGGGCGTAGGATTGGCGGCGGCCATTGCCGGTCGGCGCAACGCCCATCAGGCGCGCATTCAGCCGGTCCTGCATATATCCGCGCAAAATGCCGTTTTCGATCAGCACGTTTTCCTGGGTCGGCGTGCCTTCGTCATCGATGCTGAGCGATCCGCGCCGGTTCATGATGCTGCCGTCATCGACCACGGTCACGCCATCGGCGGCAACGCGCCGGCCGATGCGGCCCGAGAACGCGCTGGTGCCCTTGCGGTTGAAATCGCCTTCCAGGCCATGCCCAATTGCCTCGTGCAGGATGATGCCGGGCCAGCCGGGGCCGAGCAGCACGGTCATCTCGCCCGCAGGCGCGGCGACGCTTTCCAGATTGGTCAGCGCCTGTGCAAGCGCCTCGTCGATGGCGCGGTTCCATGCTGCGTCTTCGAACATCGCGTCATATAGGTATCGTCCGCCCATGCCGAAGCTGCCGACCTCGCGCCGCTCGCCGCTTTGCGCGACGATCGAGACGTTGAGGCGGACCAAAGGCCGCACGTCGGTGGCGACAAAGCCATCGGCGCGGACCACCTCGATCACCGACCAGCTGCCGATCAGGCTCGCGGTGACCTGCGCTACGCGGGGATCACGCGCGCGCGCGGCGGTGTCAATCTTTTCGAGCAGCGCAATCTTGGTGGCGAACGGGATGCTCTCCAGCGGATTGCCATTGGTATAGAGGTGGCGATTGTTCTGACGGGGCGGCGGCGCGGCCTCGCCTTTTGCCGGATCGAGCAGCTTCAAGGTTTCGGCGGCGCGGCGGATGCCCGCTTCGCTGACATCATTGGCATGCGCAAAGCCGGTCATCTCGCCCGAGACACCGCGCAGGCCAAAACCGGAATCGGTTGAATAATCGGCGGTCTTCAGCCGGCCATCATCGAACACGAAGCTCTCGCTGGCTGCGTATTGCAGATAAAGCTCTCCATCATCGCAACCGGCGAGGGCGTCGCGGGTGAGGCGTTGCGCCGCATCAGGATCGAGCGCGTCGGGGCGATAGAGGAACGAGCGGGGGTCTGTTTGGGTCATCCCTGTCATATGCGGCATGGGGAGGGATTATCCAAGGGGTGGGTTTACATCCATGCCCGCTCAGCCTGAGCAGCGGGCGCATGCCCGCGTCGTCGAAGGCCTCGCGTCCACGCTGGCCGTAGTGCGGGGCTTCGACAAGCTCAGCCTGAGCGGGGTTGGCTTAAGCTGCCAACCGCTCCAACGCCCGCTCGCGGCCGATCAACGGCAGCAGCTCGCCCATGTCTGGGCCATGATCCATGCCGGTGAGCGCGCGGCGTAATGGCAGGAACAGCGTCTTGCCCTTGCGCCCGGTGGTGGACTTGAGCGCATCGGTCCAATCTTTCCAGATCATGGGGCCAAACGCCAGTGGTTCAAGCGCGGCGCGGGCGTCGACCAGATACGCCGCATCCCCCGCATCGGGCGCAGGTGCCTCAATCGGCCCCTCGATCACCCGCCAATAATCGGAAACCTCGCCCAGATGCGCGATATTGGGGCGAATAGCGTGCCATCCTGCTTCATCGACCTGCGACGGAAGCTGGTCGGCAACCGCAGCATAGTCCGCCGTGTGGACCAGCTGACGGTTGATCCGCTCAAGATCGTCCTCGGCAAAGCGCGCGGGGGCGCGGCCAAAGCGCGTGAAATCGAACGTCGCCAGCAGCGCATCGCGATCATGCAGCGGTTCGACCGGATCAGACGTGCCCAACCGCGCGAGCAGCGCGACAATCGCCTGCGGCAGGATATGTTTGTCGCGCAGTTCACCCACGCCGAGCGAGCCGAGGCGCTTCGACAGCTTGCCCTCCGCCCCGACCAGCAGCGCCTCGTGCGCGAAAGCGGGCGGGGTGCTGCCCAATGCGGTGAACATCTGCAGTTGCACCGCGGTGTTTGAGACATGATCCTCGCCGCGCACGACATGGGTGATGCCCATATCCACATCGTCGATGGCCGAGGGCAGCATGTAGAGCCAGCTGCCATCGGCGCGGCGGATGACGGGATCGGACAGGCTGGCGGCCTCGAACTTTTGCGCGCCGCGAATCATGTCATCCCAGGCAATGGGCTCGTCATGGTTCAGCCTGAAGCGCCAGTGCGGTTTGATACCCTGTGTTTCGAGCCCGGCGCGCTCTGCATCGGTGAGGGCCAGCGCCGCGCGGTCATAGACCGGCGGCAGGCCGCGCCCCAATGCGATCTTGCGCTTGAGATCGAGCTCCTGCGATGTCTCGTAACAGGCATAGACCCGGCCAGACGCGCGCAGCCGATCAAACGCCGCGTCGTACAGCGCGGCCCGCTCCGACTGGCGATACTCGGCATCGGGGTGCAAACCCAGCCACGCCAGATCGGCGCGGATGCCATCGACGAATTCCTCGCGGCTGCGTGCCGCATCGGTGTCGTCGATGCGCAGGATAAAACGCCCACCGGTCTTCTTCGCCCACATCCAGTTGTGCAGCGCGGTGCGGATATTGCCGATGTGCAAATGCCCGGTGGGCGACGGGGCGAAACGGGTGGTGGTCATGTAAATACTATTTCCAGATTCTCGGATTGAGCGGCACTGGCGAGCGCCTTGTCACGGGTCATGAGCGGGGCGCCTATACGCCGGGCCAACTCCACATAAGCGGCATCATATGCTGTCAGACCGTGGCGCTCGGCAATATCCAGGCTTCGACCCCAGGCATGGGCGTTGGTGGCGTCGTCAATCTTGATGCGAAATCGTGATAAAACGGCAATCGTCTCAGCAAACCGAACAGCGTCAAGACGTTCTCTGCGGATCGCTGTTCGGCCAAGGTTGAGCACCTCCAGTCGCCAATGTTGGGGCACGATCGCCCGCCCTTCAACCATTACCGGCATTAGGCTGGCCAACAGCTCTTCGGCCTCATCCGGGATGATCAATGGGCCGATCACGCTTGCATCGACAACACACAGTTTCAACGCTGGCCCTCATTCTTCCAGGCAATCATTTCTTCGGTCGTTGCGGTTTGGCCTTCCGCGCGCGCCTCTTCGCGCAATAGCCGCAATTTTTCCCAAGCGGCGCGTCCGCGCTCTTCCACCGCATCCTGATCAGTAATCGGCACGAGCCGCGCGGCGGCCTTGCCGTGCCGCGTAATGATAATTTCATCGCCCTGTTCTGCAGCAGCGATGAATTCTGACACCTTATCCTTGAAGGTGGCGACAGGAACGTGACGCATGAAAACTTCCTTTCGGCCAGAATTGTAGCCAGAATTCGCGCCAATGTCTAGGCCGTCCTGAACCGGTTGGTGATCGGGTAGCGTCTGTCGCGCCCGAAGTTGCGGATGCCGAGCTTCACGCCTGGCGGGGCCTGCCGGCGTTTGTATTCGGCGACGTACAGCAGCCGCTCGATCCGAGCGACGGTGTCATGATCGAACCCGCGCGCGACGATCTCGGCGACGCTGAGTTCCTCCTCGATCAGTCCGTGCAGGATCGGGTCGAGCACCTCGTATGGCGGCAGGCTGTCGTCGTCGCGCTGGTCGGGGCGCAACTCGGCGCTGGGCGGTTTGGTGATCACACGCTCGGGCATCACCGGGCCATCGGGACCCAGCGCCAGCGGCGGGCGGTTGGCATTGCGCCAGCGCGATAGCGCGAACACCGTCAGCTTATAGGCGTCCTTCAGAACGTTGTATCCGCCCGCCATGTCGCCATAAATGGTTGCATAGCCGACGCTCATCTCGCTCTTGTTGCCGGTGGTCAGCAGCATGTGGCCGAATTTGTTGCTCAGCGCCATCAGCGTTACCGCGCGGATGCGTGACTGGATGTTCTCTTCGGTGATGTCGACATCGCTGTCGGCAAAGCTGCCCTCCAGCATCGCATCGAAGCCGGTCACCGCAGGCTGGATCGGGATATTGTCGTGGCGGCAGCCGAGCAGCCGGGCGCATTCGGCCGCATCATCAAGGCTTTCCTGGCTGGTAAAGCGGCTGGGCAGCATCACGCACCACACGCGGTCAGCCCCAAGCGCATCGACCGCGACCGCAGCTGACAGCGCGCTGTCGATGCCGCCTGACAGACCCAGCACCACCCCGGGAAAGCCGTTGTCGTTGACGTAATCGCGCAGCCCAACGATCATCGCATGATAGGCATCCTGCGGGAACGGGTCGAGCGCGTGGACCCTGCCCGGCGCACAATGCCAGCCGGCATCGCTGCGCGTCCATTCGGTGCGCACGATAGCAGGCTCCCAATCGGGCAACTGGTGCGCCAGCGAACCATCGGCGTTGAGCACGAACGATGCGCCATCGAACACCAGCTCGTCCTGCCCGCCGATGCGGTTCAAAAACACCAGCGGCAATCCGGTTTCGGCGACCCTCGCCCGCCCGACATTGTGCAGGCGGCGCTCGTCTTTCTCGATTTCGTACGGGCTGCCATGCGGCGCGATCAGGATGTCCGCACCCATCGCTTTCAAATGCCCGCACACCTTGGGAAACCAGATGTCCTCGCACAGCGGGAGCCCCAGCATGGTCCCGCGAAATGGCACGGGTGGCTGCAGCGGGGCGGAGGCGAACAGCCGCTTTTCATCGAACGTACCGTAATTGGGCAGCTCATGCTTTAGCCGCACGGCGGTGATCGCGCCGCCGTCGAGCAGCGCCAACCCGTTATACAGCAGCCCTTCGCGCCGGAACACAGAGCCCACCAACATCGCCGGGCCGCCATCGGCGGTGGCGGCGGCGAGCTGCTCAAGCGCTTGGGCCGCGCGTTCGATCAGCGCTGGTTTAAGCACAAGGTCCTCGGGCGGATAACCGATCAGCTGCAGCTCCGGAAACACGATCAGGTCGCACGGCTCCGCGTCGGCCCGCCTCGCCAGCATCTGCGCGGCATTGCCCGCGATATCGCCCATGGTCTGTGCGCACTGCACAAGTGTGATGATCAGCCGGTCAGTCATCGCCGCGAGATAGGCGGTGGCCCGATTGGCGGCAACAGGTTTTGCGCTGTCGATGGTTGGTCGCTCGCGCATTTCACAGAACTTACATCTTTCGGTTTGGTGGTCAGTTGGCTAACGGGAGGGGCAAGCAAGCGGATACAAGGGGACGCACCGCCATGAAAATCCTGTCCGGCAACAGCAACCTGCCATTGGCGCGCGCGATTGCGGCGTATCTGGAGCAGCCGCTGACCGATGCGAGCGTTCGCCGCTTTGCCGATGAAGAGATTTTCGTCGAAATCCATGAGAATGTGCGCGGCGAGGATGTGTTTGTCGTCCAGTCGACCGGCTATCCCGCCAACGACAACCTCATGGAGCTGCTGATTTGCATCGATGCGCTCAAGCGTGCGTCGGCGCGGCGGATCACTGCGGTCATCCCCTATTTCGGCTATGCCCGGCAGGATCGCAAACCGGGGCCACGCACGCCGATTTCGGCCAAGCTGGTCGCTAATCTGATCACCGTCGCGGGCGCGCACCGGGTGCTGTCGGTCGATCTCCACGCCGGGCAGATCCAGGGCTTTTTCGATATCCCCACCGACAATCTCTATGGCGCGCCGGTGATGGCAGCGGACATTCAGGCGCGTTTCGGCGGGCATGAGCTGATGGTGGTCTCGCCCGATGTCGGCGGCGTGGTCCGCGCCCGCGCACTCGCTGAACGGCTCGACAATGCGCCGCTGGCCATCGTCGACAAGCGCCGCGAGCGGCCCGGCGAATCCGAGGTGATGAACATCATCGGCAATGTCGAGGGGCGCTTTTGTATCCTCATTGACGACATCGTCGATTCCGGCGGCACGCTGTGCAACGCGGCGCAGGCGCTCAAGAACGCAGGCGCGCGCGACGTCGTGTCGTATGTGACGCACGGCGTGCTGTCGGGCGGTGCGGTGGCGCGGGTGGCAGACAGCGTACTGAAAGAACTGGTGATCACCGATTCGATCCAGGCCACCGAGGCGGTCACCGACTGCCCCCGCATCCGCACCCTGCCAATGGCCGCGCTGATCGGCGAAGCGATCCGCCGCATTGCAGATGAAAGTTCGGTATCCAGCCTGTTTGATTGAGGTTATCCCTGCCCAGATGATTCACAGCAAAGACATCGCGCTCGCCCAGCGGCTCGCTGACGCAGCGGGCGAGGCGATACGGCCGTTTTATCGTGCCGCCTTCACCACCGACCGCAAGGCGGACGCTTCGCCGGTGACCGAGGCGGACCGCGCGGCGGAGGCGGCGATGCGTGCCATCCTTGACGCAGAGGTGCCGCGCGATGGCATTATCGGAGAGGAATATGGCGAAAAGCCGGGCTCGACCGGGCGGGTGTGGGTGCTCGATCCGATTGACGGCACCACCAGCTTCATCGCCGGTCGCCCGATCTTCGGCACGCTGATCGCGCTGATTGCCGAGCAATGGCCGGTGCTTGGCGTCATCGACCAGCCGATAGGCCGCGAGCGCTGGGTCGGGGCGACCGGCCGGGATACCACCTTCAACGGCAAACCGGTTCGCGCGCGGCTGTGCCCGGAAATGGCCGATGCGGTGCTCGCCACCACCAGCCCGCACCTGTTCACCGATCACGATGCAGACCATTTCATGGCACTGGCCAAGGCCTGCGATACCCGGCGGCTGATCTGGGGCGGCGATTGCTACAACTATGGTCTGGTCGCGCAGGGCACTGTCGATCTGGTGTGCGAAAGCGGGCTGAAGCTGCATGATTTTGCCGCGCTGGTGCCGGTGGTCGAGGGCGCAGGTGGGCATATGTGCGACTGGCACGGCGACCCGCTGCACAAAGACAGCGACGGCCGCGTCGTCGCAATGGGCGACCCCGCGCGGCTTGAGGATGTGCTCGCCGCTCTGGGTTAAGTGCGCAAATCTCATTCAAAGTCGTTTTCCGGCGTAAGCCGGAATCCAGGGCGACCAAGCACATACCCGCCCCTGGGATCCGGCGTTCGCCGGAGGACAGCACTCATACAGCAAAATGAAACCTCTTGCCAAATCTCGATCAAGATATATCTTAGACACATCGAAGATATAGAGGGAATCGACAATATGACGATGCGTTTCAGAATGGGTGGCTCTCGGCGTGACTGCGGACCAGCGCCGTTTGTGGCGATGAGCTTTGGTCGTGGCTTTGGCGGGAAATGGGATTTTCGCGACTGGAGCTTTGATCCGGGTGGTAACGGAGGGCGCGGCGGTGGTGGTCGCGGGCGCGGCGGGCGGAGGCGGATGTTCGACAGCGGCGAACTGCGCGTCGTGCTGCTCGCGCTGATCGAAAAGGAGCCGCGCCACGGCTATGATCTGATCAAGGCCATCGAGGAGATGACCAGCGGCAGCTATGCGCCCAGCCCGGGCGTGGTCTACCCCACGCTCAGCCTGCTCGAAGATGCCGGGCTGATTGCATCGGTGGAAACCGAAGGCGCGCGCAAGGCGTTCCGCATCACCGATGCCGGGATCGCCGAGCTAATCGAAAAGCGCGACGAGGCCGACGCCCTGCTCGCGCGCCTGTCAGAAGCGGGCGAAGCGCGCGACCAGCGCGGCAGCCCGCCGATTGGCCGCGCGGTCGGCAATCTGATGGCCGCAATGGCGCACCGACTTGCGGGCGGCGAGGTCGATGCCGAGTTCAAGCACAAGGTCGCCGAGATTTTGGACGAAGCGGCGCAGAAGATCGAGCGGTTGTAATTAGTTACCTTTAGTCCCGCGATGACGAGGGGTGCACAACGTCCCTCGACGTCAGCCTGCGGTTGCCCCCTGCAGCGGTTCGTGAAAAACGTGGGATCAGGGAAGCAGGCCACTTTTGCCGCCGAACGACGGCCCCTGTGTCTGCTTTGTAGGCATTGGCCTCTATCAGTCTGAAAATGTCGTCCTGATGATCATCCAGTTAACCGGATGGTGAATTTTCTGCGCCTATAAAATGATCCGGCTCCAGATCCTCCAGCACTGCCACGCGTGAATGTGACGACAAACGGCAGGCCGATCAAAAATGCCGGATCATTATAGGGCAGACTGGCATGAAAGAACTCGAGGTTTCCAACGATACGTCCGCGTTTGAAGTGCCTGCTGTCCTGGACGAAAAAGGCAAGCTTACGGATCATTGCGTCCGACAGGCCCTGACGATGATGGATACTCACGGCCTGGTAATTTTGACCAACCTCTTGTCGGCTGAGGAAGCGCACATTTGCCTGGAGCTGATGCGTCAAACCATAGACGATCCGGATCGCGACCGGTGCGCCTTCGCCAGCGAGACGGATAATCGTTATTTACGTCGCGACTTTTGCTCTCTCCCTTCGACTCCGCCTGTAACGCGCTTTGCTGCCACATTGTGCCAGCGCCTCGAGGGCGTTTATCTGGAGTATAGTGGTCGTTCACGTCCGCTTCTCGAAGTCGCTACATTCACCAGCTATTTCGGTTCATCGCATCAATATATTCACCGAGACCCAATCGGCGTGATCAGTCTTTTTGCTGCCGTGGAAGACGTGTCAGATCAACAGGGTGGGACGGTGTTTGTTCCGGGCACACACATGTACGGCGGTGCCGAAAACCAGCACGGCGGCAAGGCGTATGCGTTGATGGAGCTGTTTCGGATAAAATGTAACTATCGCATACTTTGGCATAACCTGAAAAAACTATGGCGCATGCGAAAAGACGAAGTGGCCTCACTGGCACCTGGTGAACTTCTTGACCGGGTTTTTTCGACCAAGTGGGATCAGCACCAGCCAAATTTGTTGCGGTTTGTGTTGGGAAAAAATTCGCATTTCAGTCTTCGAATGCTTGGTCTGAGAACATTGTGGAAGCTTTATCGCCACCGTGATGATCTCAATAACCTGTTCTCCTTGGTCCAGACGGCGCCGCGCAAGGGTACGGTCATTCTCTATCGGAGCGATTTGCTCCATGCCGGACCCGACAACCGATTGCCACATCCTCGACGATTCTTCGGCATGAGCATCGCGCGCGACATCATCGAACAGAAATTCTGGCATGATGGGTATACGCCACACGCCACATTGACTGCTCGTCCCATGTGCTTTGGTGACCTTCTGGATTCCCCGCCCCTACGTGCACCGTCAAGAGCGCGTGACCGCCGCCTGAGCAGCTTGGTCGATTGATTCCGACAGATGCAGGGCTGGGGTTGGCTACCGTGCCCCCTGCAGCTTCTTCTGCCGTCGCCGTTGTACGGATGAGCCCAGCCCCAGCGCCTCGCGGTATTTGGCCACCGTGCGCCGGGCGATGTCGAAGCCGCGCGCCTTCAGCAGGTCGACCAGCTGATCGTCCGACAGGATGTTTTTGCCGTCCTCTTCGTCGATCAGCGACTTGATGTGGCTTTTCACCGCAGAAGCCGAGACCGCATCGCCGCCATCGGTCGCCTGGATGGCGCTGGTGAAGAAATATTTTAGTTCGAACAGTCCGCGCGCGCAGCTTAGATATTTGTGGCTGGTCACCCGGCTGACGGTGGATTCGTGCATCTCGATGGCGTCGGCCACGCTGCGCAGGGTGAGCGGCTTGAGGTGCGTGACGCCCTTGCGGAAAAAGCCGTCTTGCTGCTTGACGATCTCGCTCGCCACCTTGATGATCGTGCGCTGGCGCTGGTCGAGCGCTTTCAGCAGCCAGTTGGCCTCGGCCATGCATTCGTTCAGCCACGCCTTTGACTTGGCATCATGCCGCCCGCCGTTGAGCGAAACGGCATAGGCGCGGTTGACCAGCAGCCGGGGCAGGGTGGCGCTGTTGATCTCGATCGCCCAGCCGACCTCGCGCTCGATTACGAACAGGTCGGGCACCACGGTCTCGATGGTCTCGCCGCCAAAGCGGCTGCCGGGCTTGGGGTCATATTGACGCAGCTCTGCGATCATGTCGGCTAGGTCTTCGTCATCAACCCGGCACAGCCGCTTGAGCTGCGGCAGCGCGCCGCGCGCCAGCAGATCGAGATTGTCGATCAGCCGCGCCATGCACGGGTCGTAGCGGTCCGCCTCCTTGGCCTGCAACGCCAGGCACTCGGCCAGATCGCGTGCGCCGACCCCGGTGGGCTCCAGCGTCTGAACAGCGGCAAGCGCGGTCTCGACCTCGGCGAGCGGCACGCCCAGCTGATGCGAGACCTGCAGCAGGTCGCCGCGCAGATAGCCGTTCTCGTCGATCAGCTCGACCAGATGGCGACCGATGAACAGCAAATGCCCGCCCAGCACCAGCCCGACCTGCGCGTGAAGATGCTCGCGCAGCGTCAGCCCGTATTCGAGCGTATCCTCCCACGCATTGCCCTCTCCAACCGAGCCAGACATCGCGATGTCATTCATTGACAGGCCGCTGTCGAGCCCGGTGCTGGCCTCGCCCGCCACCCGCTCGGGGCTGTCGTTGACGCTGTCGTGGTGGAACACCTCGCCGCCGATGTCGATATCGAGCGGCCGGTCGCTTTCGCCCAGCCCCGCGCCGATCAACTCATCCGCGCCCGCCGCCGTGCTGTCGCTGGCGAGCGGTGCCGGGGCATCATAATCGGCATCGACACCGCTGGCAGCAGGCTCGCCTCCCGGCTCTGCGCCGCCCAGTTCGAGCAGTGGATTGCGCTCGAGCTCGTCTGAAATGAACGCTTCGATTTCGATGTTCGACAGCGCGAGCAGGCGGATCGCCTGCTGCAGCTGCGGGGTCATCACCAGGGATTGGCTCTGCCTCAGGTCAAGGCGCGGGCCGATGGCCATCAGTCCTGCCCGTCTGTGCAGCGTGCCTGCATCAAAGCGCGAAGCCTTCGCCCAGATACAGGCGGCGCACGTTGCTGTCCGCCACCAAAGCCGCCGGCGTTCCGGCAAACAGCACCTTGCCATCATAGATGATGCAGGCGCGGTCGACGATGTCGAGCGTTTCGCGGACATTGTGATCGGTGATCAACACGCCGATGCCGCGCGATTTGAGCTGGATGATCAGATCGCGGATGTCGGCAATCGACAGCGGGTCGATCCCTGCGAAAGGCTCATCGAGCAGGATGATCGACGGGCTGGCGGCCAATGCGCGGGCAATTTCGCAGCGGCGGCGTTCACCGCCCGACAGCGACATCGCCGATGCATCGCGCAAGCGACCGATGCCGAATTCCTCGAGCAGCGTTTCAAGCTTTTGCGCCCGCGCCGCCTTATCCGGCTCGGCCAGCTCGAGCACCGCGCTGATGTTCTGTGCAACGGTCATACCGCGAAAGATCGAGGTTTCCTGCGGCAGATAGCCAAGACCCAGCACCGCCCGGCGATACATTGGCAGCGATGTGATATCGACACCATCGAGCATGATCCGGCCCGAATTGGGTTTCACCAGCCCCATGATCGAATAAAAGCATGTCGTCTTGCCCGCGCCATTGGGGCCGAGCAGGCCCAGCACCTCGCCCTTGGCGACCGACAGCGAGACGTCGGACAGGACCACTTTCTTGTCATAGCTTTTGGCAATCGACACGACGTTCAGGCCATCTGCAAGAAACGCCGGGTCGGCAGCCGTTCCGCTCAACAGGCCCAAAGGGGCGACATCGTTCATCAATTGAGTCCTGCCTAAACTGCGGGGCTGCCCGAAGCCCACCTAAGATTTCAGCCTACATAGCATGGAAAAAGCCAATGAAAACCGGCGATGGTCCGGTGTTGGCAGGATTTATGCATGGGTCATCAGATTTCGTCCTCCCCCAGCAAGCTGTGGGAGGATTTAAGACGGCTGCCCTACCGGTCTGGTACGCTGAACGTCCCGGATACGCGGCCACTGGTCGAGCCGGTCTGGCCCGGCGCGCCGCCGGAAGAGCGGCCATCGATGGTAGAGCGGCCGCTGACCAGATCGATCACCATGCGCCCGCCGTTGAGCGTGTTGCCATCCTGGCGAAGCGCGACGTTGCCGATCAGCGTGATGATCCGCTTGTTGAAATCATAGATGCCCACGTTACCGCTGGCGCGTTCAGAGCCCTTGGTCACCACCACGCCGCCGGTTGCATCAATCCGGTCGATCTGGATGTCGCCGGCATTGCGATAGGCAACAGTCATGCGCGCCGATTGCAGCCTGAGGCCGGCCTGGGTGATATCGACATTGCCCGACAGCAGCACGCGGTTGGCGCGATCCTGCAGCTCGATGCGGTCTGCCGCATAATCGACCGGGGCGTTGCTGTTATGATTGAGCAGCGATTGCGCGGTGACGCTACCGGGCGCGAACACCAGCGCCGCGCTGGCGGTCAGTGTGGCGAGAAGAAGCGCAAACGAAAGGCGCCGAAACCGTGATGGAGCAGGGTGGGCGTTGGGCATGGTGTCGTCAATCCTGTCGTCTTGGCGGGTCATCAAAAGCCGCCCTGGGTCATGCGCAGCCGGGCGCGGCCATCGAGCGTCACGGTGCGGGTGGCAAGGTCGGCGACCAGCCGGTCGGCGCGGAAGGTGCCGGTCGGCATCCGTCCGGTGACCTCGCCGCGGCTCTCCATTCGCCGTCCGGGCAGGTCGATGTCAACATCGCGGGTGACCATGCGATAGCCATTGGCTGAGCTCACCTGCACCGCGCCGATGACCGATACCTGTTCGCTGTCCATATTGTAGCTGCCGGTGCCCGCCTCCAGCACCGCCGGCCCATCCTGCAGCAGTATGCGCGCAGCGAGATCCTTGAGTTCGACCACCGGGGTCGTCGAGTTGCGCTGCACGGCAGATCCGGCCTTCAGCGAAAAGGGACGGCCCTGGCTGTCTTCGCCGCGGTACAGCGCCTCGGTCACGCGCATCCGTTCGCGTGCGATCTCAACCTCGTTCTTGTCGAGCAGGAAGCTGACCTCGGTGTTTTGCAGCAGCGGCGCGAGCGCCAGAAACGCAGCGAGAATGCCGATCGCGGCAGGCAGCGCGACGCCGAGCAGGCGCACGACATGGTCGTGGCGGCTGCCGGGGGCCGCAGAAACCTGCCGGCGGGTGCGCATCTGGTCGGCGCGTTCAGTCATGTGCGGATTGGGCCTCGTGTGGGTTAATCGATGGCTGTCCTATCACAGGGCCAGTAGTCTTCGCGATATATTATGCATGGGCGAAAATATCAATTTCCGGCCAGCCCGCCAGATCGAGCTGCGCGCGGACGGGCAGAAAGTCAAAGCATGCCTGCGCAATCTCGGTGCGCCCCTCGCGCGCCAGCCGCTCGGTCATCGCGGCATAAAGCGCGTGGAGGAAGCGCACGTCGCTTGCGGCATATTCGCGCTGTGCATCGTTGATCTCCGGCGCGCCCCAGTCGCTCGATTGCTGCTGTTTGCTCAGTTCCTTGCCCAGTACCTCGCGCACCAGTTCTTTCAGACCATGGCGGTCGGTATAGGTGCGGATCAGCCGCGATGCGATCTTGGTGCAGAACACCGGCGTTGCCATGATGCCCAGATAATGCTGGATCGCCGCCAGATCGAAGCGGGCGAAATGATAGAGCTTGATCCGATCAGGATCAGCCAGCACGGCGCGCAGGTTGGGCGCAGCATAATCGCTGCCGGGGGCAAAGCGCACGAGATGTTCGTTGCCCCGGCCATCGGCAATCTGCACCAGGCACAGCCGGTCGCGCGGTGTCACCAGCCCCATGGTTTCGGTATCGACCGCCACCGGACCTGCTGCCAGCACGCCTTCGGGCAGGTCCTCTTCGTGAAACAATACGCTCATTCACTGTCGCCTGTCGTGGTTGTCGGCGCTGCACCGCGCGTCTTTTCTCGCCCCTTGCGGGCGAATATATTGAGGGCCTCGACCAAAGCCGAAAATGCCATTGCCGTGTAGATATAGCCCTTGGGGACGTGAACACCAAATCCATCGGCAATCAACACCGCGCCGATCATCAGCAGAAAGCCCAGTGCGAGCATGACAACCGTAGGGTTTTTGTCGATGAAGTTGGCAAGCGGGTCGGCTGCGACCAGCATGACCATGACGGTGATGATGACAGCGGCCATCATGATCGGCACGTCATCCGTCATGCCGACAGCGGTGAGGATTGAGTCGATCGAAAAGACCATATCGAGCGCGATAATCTGGGCGATGGTCGCGGCAAAATTGGTCGCGACCAGGCCTTTTTTGTCGAGCGCGGCACCCGAAGGCTCGGGATCGACCGTGTGGTGGATTTCCTTGGTTGCCTTCCACAGCAGGAACAGCCCGCCCGAGATCAAAATAATGTCGCGCCAGGAAAACTGCGTCTCGAAGGTTGGCTCACCATGTTCGCCCGGTGGCCCTGTGATACCAAGGTCGAACACCGGATCGGTTAGACCGACGATGAACGCGATCATCGTCAGCAATGCCAGTCGCATGATCAGCGCCAGGCCGATGCCAATCCGCCGCGCAATCTGCTGCTGATGCGCGGGCAGCTTGTTCGACAGGATCGAAATAAAAATCAGGTTGTCGATGCCGAGCACGACCTCAAGCACGACAAGGGTGATCAGCGCGATCCAGGCGGCCGGATCGCTGAGTAGGGGAATGATGGCGTCCATTTGCGTCAATTGCCGCAGCGCGACAGCGCTGGCAAGACATAGCTGCACGCCGCGTTCAGCCAAGCGGCGCAAATATTTATTTGTTCGCCTTGTCAATGGTTTTGGGCTATGAGAATCACCGCAAAGTGCGCGCTTGTTGCGCCTTTACAGGTTTGGATATGGGTCGGGGATGCGGCGGGGCTTGCATCGGGCAAAAGGCAGCAGCCCCGACGTATAACATGGGTTGGGATATGGGGTTTACGTCCGCCCCGGTCTTTAACGTAATTCCAGGGCGATATTGAAAGTGAATAGTTCGGCATGAGTTTTGACAGGGGTCGACGCGGCAGGGGCCGGGATAAGCGCGACAGATTTGGCGAAGATGAGTTCGATGCATTCTCGCCCCCACCGGCTTATGGTGACCGTGACCGGTTCGGCGGTGGCGGCGGCGCTCCCAGCGGCGGCGGCGGATATGGCGCACCCTCGGGCGGCTTTGGTGCCCCGCGC
>NZ_JBGTFM010000295.1:0-4638 GCF_041747255.1 Blastomonas sp.
CCGATCTGCCAACCCACGCCCGTTGCCCGCGCTGGCGCAGGCGGTTGACGCGCTGGATGCGCGGCTCGCCGGCGTCGACACATCAGGCGAGGAGCAGCTGGTCCAGCGCCGCGTGACCTTCCTGCGCGCGCAACTCAATGCGGCGCGCACCCGGCTGCGCATGCTGCAGGGCGAAAAGCTCTCGTTCCGCGCCGAATCGCTCGGGCTGTTCGGAGCGACCCCCGATATTCAACCGCTGGCGAGCTATGACCCGGTGCTAGCGCAGATTGAGACATTGCTGCCCGGCGAGGGCACGCTGGCTGCGCGGGTCGATGCGTTTCAGGACCGCTTCGTGATCCAGGCGAACCGGCTCAAGCCCGTGTTCGATCGTGCGATTGCTGAATGCCGCGCGCGCACCGCGCGCTACATTCTGCTGCCCAGGGGCGAGACCTTCCGCATGGAATTCGTCACCGGCAAGCCGTGGAGCGGCTATAATTATTATCAGGGCAAGCTCACCAGCCTGATCCAGATCAACACCGATCTGCCGATCCGCATCAGCCGTGCGGTCGATCTGGGCTGTCATGAAGGCTATCCCGGCCACCATTCGCTCAACTATTCGCTTGAACAAACGCTGATGCGCGGTCGCGGCTGGATGGAATACAGCGTCTACCCGCTGTACAGCCCGCAAAGCCTGATCGCCGAAGGATCGGCCAATTACGGGATCGAACTGGCATTTCCGGGCGGAGACAAGCTGGCGTTCGAAAAGGCGGTGCTCTATCCGCTCGCTGGACTGAACAGTGCGGACGCCGAACGGCTCGCGCAATTGCAGGCGGCGCTCGCCGGGCTGCAGGGTGCGCGTTTCACGATCGCACAGGCCTATCTCGATGGCGAGGTGACCCGCGATCAGGCCATTGTTCTTGCACAGAAATACCAGCTGCTCAGCGAGGCGCGCGCCCGCCAGTCAATCGGCTTTACCGACGTCTATCGCAGCTATGTGATCAACTACGGCCTGGGGCTGGACATGGTCCGCGCGCATGTCGAGGCGGCAGGGAGCGATGCCGCATCACGCTGGGCCGCCATGGAGCGCGTGATCAGCGAGCCCACGCTGCCCGCCGATCTGGTGGTGCGCTCATCCCGGTGATGCGCTGATCAGATACGCTCGGCGCGTGCGACCGATTCCGACGCGCGCAGCGCCATGATGATCTGCATCAGATGGCCGACATCGTGCACCTCAAGGTCCGACTCATAGGTGTGGAACGGGTGGTCGCGGTTGGTCAGCCGCAGATTGACGATATTCGCCTTATGATGGCTGAAGATGCCCGCCATGTCGGCCAGCGTGCCGGGCCGGTTATACAGGATTGCGCGGATGCGCGCGGTCGCGCCTTCTGAATCATTGTCCCATGACAGATCGATCCAGTCGGCATCCTGACCGGTGACCAGATTGAGGCAATCAATGGTGTGCACCTCCACCTGCTCGCCCTTGCGGCGCAACCCGATGATGCGGTCACCGGGCACCGGGTGACAGCACTCGGCCAGTTGAAAAGCCACGCCGGGGGTGAGGCCCCGGATCGAGATTGCCCGGTCCTGGCGGGGGAATTCGCGTTGTGCGTTAAGGTCCTTGGTGCTGCCAGGCAACAGCGCATCCATGAGCGTGTGGTCTGAAATCTTGTTGGTGCCAATGGCGAGCATAAGCTCGGTCTCATCCTCGATGTCCAGCCGTTCGATCGCCTGTTTCAGCGCCTTTTTGCCAATTTTCACCGGCAGCCGCCCGGCAATCTCGTCATAAATCACCCGCCCCATCGCGGCGGTTTCATCGCGGTCCTTGTCGCGCACATAGCGGCGGATCGCCGCGCGCGCCTTGCCCGTGGTGACAAAGCCCAGCCAGCTGGTCTGCGGCTCCTGCCCTTCTGACTTGAGGATTTCGACGATATCGCCATTGGCGAGCGGGGTGCGCAGCGGCACATGGCGGTTGTTGATCAGCGCGCCGACCGCGTGATTGCCCAGCTTGGTGTGCACCGCATAGGCAAAATCGATCGCGGTCGCGCCTTTGGGCATCTGGTGCAGCGCGCCCTTGGGGGTGAAGGCGAAGATGCGGTCCTGATACATCGCCATACGGGTGTGTTCGAGCAATTCGTCAGCATCTTGCGCGGTATCGAGAATCTCGATCAGATCGCGAATCCAGCCCGCCTGCCCGTCGGGGCTGCTGGAACCCTGCTTATAGGCCCAGTGCGCCGCGAGCCCGAATTCGCTCTGCCGGTGCATGTCATGGGTGCGAATCTGGATTTCGACGCGCATCGACTGGCCGTGGATGATCGCGGTATGCAAGGACCGATAGCCGTTGCGCTTGGGCGTCGAGATATAGTCTTTGAACCGCCCCGGGATCATCTTCCACTTGCGGTGGATCTGGCCGAGCGCGCGATAGCAATCATCGATGCTGTCGACCAGAATGCGAAACGCGATGATGTCAGTCATCTGCTCGAACGACACATGCCGTTCGGCCATCTTACGCCAGATCGAATAGGGATGTTTTTCGCGGCCGCTGATCAGTGCGGTGAGGCCGTGGCTGGCAAGCTCTGCGGTCAGCGATGTCGAAATCGTGTCGACCAGGTTTTCGCCATCGGCCTTGATCTGGTCGAGCCGCCCGCAGATGGTGTTATAGGCCTCGGGCTCAAGCTCGCGAAAGGCGAGCATCTGCATCTCGCGCATATATTCATACATGCCAACCCGCTCGGCCAGCGGCGCGAAGATATCCATCGTCTCGCGGGCGATGCGCTTGCGCTTGTCCTCGCTCTTGATGAAATGCAGCGTGCGCATGTTGTGCAACCGGTCGGCCAGCTTGACCAGCAACACCCGTAAATCGTTTGACATCGCCAGCAGGAACTTGCGCAGGTTCTCGGCCGCGCGTTCATTTTCGGTCTGCGCCTCGATCTTGGAGAGTTTGGTGACGCCATCGACCAGCTTGGCGACCTGCGGCCCGAACATCCGGTCAATCTCGTCGATGGTGGTCAGCGTGTCTTCCACCGTATCGTGCAGCAGCGCGGTGATGATGGTCTCAACATCCATCTTGAGGTCGGTCATCAGACCGGCGACCTCGATGGGGTGGCTGAAATAGGGGTCACCGCTGGCGCGCTTCTGGCTGCCGTGCTTCTGCACCGAAAACACATAGGCGCGGTTGATCAGCGCCTCATCGGCATCCGGGTCATAGGCCTTGACCCGTTCCACCAGTTCATATTGTCTCAACACCGTGCGAATGTCGGGGCTTTACAGGCAAATGCAACAGAAAAACACGCCTGTGCCGGGCAGGATGACGCGGGCTCTTGAGCGGGCAAGAGTCCATGCGATCCGGCATCGGCACAGGCGCGCGAGGTTTACCTGTCATCGCGGCTAGGGGGCGCTGTGGGAAACGCACGCCGCGCATTGACAGGCGAGGGGGTTAGCAGACGAGGGACAGAACTGGCATCAGCCCTTGGCGTTGCAGGCGGCGATGTCCTCGGCGGGCATCTCGTCATTGCGCGTCGAAAAAGCGGTCACTTCACCCATCTTGCGCGACAGGCGGGTGCACACGTTGATCGGGCGCGAGGTCGCCTTGGCACCAAGGCACACCGTACCTTCGCACTGCCAGACGACGCCCTGGATGATCTTCGATGACTTTTCGACCGGGCTGCTCAGCTCGGCGCGAAAAAAGGCGCCGGACGGCGATTGCGCACTGGCGGTGCTGACCTGCATCATCGTGATCGAACTGATCGATGCGGCGGCGACAAGCGCGATCTGGGTGAGTGTGGCGGTGAGGGTCTTCATGGGGAATGTCCTTTCATGATGTTTGGTGTTCAGCGTGGGGCAATTTGGGTTGTGCAATTTAGGTTGCGAATCACTACCTACTGAAATGCATTTCAAGTTGCAACTAAAAACTTAATTGCACTTTTGGCTTTGGCTTTGCCGCGATTTCCCGATAAGATGGCGGTTTGAAACTGGAATTTTGCACCATGACTCATGCCCCTCATGACAAGCTGCGCGAGCCGCTGGCCGAAATCGCTGCAACGTGCAGCCTGCCCCAGGCGCTGGAAACGATGGGCGAACGCTGGTCGTTCATGATCCTGCGCGCCTCGTTCAACGGCGTGTATCATTTTGAGGAGTTTCTTGAGCAGCTCGGCATCGCCCGCAACATCCTGTCCAACCGCCTCACCCGGCTGGTCGAAAGCGGCATTCTCAAACGCGCGCCGTGCGTTGATGACCGCCGCAAGATCGAATACCGGCTGACCGACAAGGGCCATGATCTGCTGCCCACGATGATCGCGCTGCGCCAGTGGGGCGAGAAATGGGAAAGCGGAGTGCCGTCAAACCCGGTGCTGGTCGATGAACGCGACCACCGGCCGATTGGACCGATCTCCATCCGCGCGCACGATGGCCGCGTGCTGACCCATCACGACCTATGCTGGATGAACCTGTCCGACATCGCCACCGCCGACAGCGAGGAAGCCGACAACAGCGTGATCAAGCGCATCGCGGCGGTTTGAGGGGACGGTAGCGGTTTTGCATCAGGCCGATTCGTTCGGACCGTCAGCTTGAGGCGCAGCCACTTGGCCATTGGCATTGCCGATAACGGCTGGGGAGCGGCGGCAAGTCAGCCCGGCTGAAGGTATGTGCGCGCGGTCTCCGCAA
>NZ_JBGTFM010000296.1:0-3155 GCF_041747255.1 Blastomonas sp.
GCGATGTTGCTTGAAGGGCTCGATGCGATTGATCTGACGCTCAAACATGCCGATGCCATCGCCGCATTCCATGCCGCCGACCGCGTGCAACGTCCCTGGGTCTATCTGGAGCAACGCGATGCCTGATGTGCTGATCAGCGAGGTTGGCCCGCGCGACGGGTTGCAAAGCATCGCGCGGGTGATGCCGACTGAGGCCAAGCAGCGCTGGATCGCGGCCGAGGCTGCCGCCGGGGTGCGCGAGATCGAGGTGGGCAGCTTTGTGCCGCCGTCTCTGCTGCCGCAAATGGCTGACAGCGCCGAGATCGTCGCTTATGCGCGCACGATACCGGGGCTGAACGTCGTCGCGCTGGTACCCAATGCGAAGGGCGCAAAGCGCGCCATCGCAGCGGGCGCGCATGCCATCTCGATTCCGTTTTCGATGTCGGAAACACACAGCATCCGCAATGTCCGCAAGACCCACGCCGAAATGCTCGCCGAAATCGCGTTGATCGCCGGGCTGGCGAAGGCGGCGGATGTCCATTTTGCCGTCGGGCTGTCGACCGCCTTTGGCTGCACGATCGAAGGGCCGGTGGCAGAAGATCAGGTGGTGCGGCTGGCGGTGGCCGCCGCAGAGGCAGGCGCGCAGGAGTTCAGCCTGTCCGATACCACCGGCTATGCCAACCCGGCGCAGGTGACGCGGCTGGTCAGGGCAGTGCGCGCGGCGGTGGGGGCGGAGCGGATGACGACCCTGCATCTGCACAACACCCGCGGGCTTGGCCTGGCCAACGCGCTGGCAGGTCTGGAACAGGGCATCACCACGCTTGACGCTTCGCTCGGCGGGCTGGGCGGTTGCCCGTTCGCGCCCGGCGCATCGGGCAATATCGTCACCGAAGATCTGGTGTTCATGCTCGAAGCGATGGGGGTGAGCACCGGCATTGATCTTGATGCGCTGCTGAAGGTGCGTGACATCGTTGCCGACGCGCTGCCCGGCGAACCGCTTTATGGCTTCACCCCCGATGCGGGCCTGCCGCTGGGCTTCAAGGGAACCGCAGCATGAGCAATCCCCAGCCGCTCGACCACCAGCCGCTCAACCCCCAGCCGCTTAACGGGCTCAAGGTCGTCGAATTCACCCATATGGTCATGGGGCCTGCCGTCGGCGCGATTCTTGCCCCGCTGGGTGCAGAGGTGGTGCGGGTCGAGCCCATCGGCGGCGACCGCACCCGCCGCCTCATTGGCTCGGGCGCAGGCTATTTCCCGATGTACAACCGCAACAAGGCGAGCATCTGCCTAGACCTCAAGTCGCCCGATGGACTTGCCGTGGCGCGCGATCTTGTGGCGCAGGCCGACATTCTGGTTGAAAATTACCGCCCCGGCGCGATGGACCGGCTGGGGCTCGATTATGACAGTCTCGCCGCTGCCAACCCGCGCCTGATCTACTGCAGCGAAAAAGGCTTTCTGCCCGGCCCCTATGAGCAGCGTACCGCGCTGGACGAGGTCGCCCAGATGATGGGCGGCCTTGCCTATATGACCGGGCCGCCGGGCAGGCCGCTGCGCGCGGGATCGAGCGTCATCGATGTCACCGGCGGCATGTTCGGGGTTATCGCCATCCTGGCGGCGGTTGAGGAGCGGCACCGCACCGGGCGCGGACAGAAGGTGCAAAGCTCGCTGTTTGAAACCACCGTCTATCTGATAGGCCAGCATATGGCGCAGATGGCGGTGACCGGCCAGCCAGTCGCCCCGATGCCCGCGCGAATATCGGCCTGGGCGATCTATGACGTGTTCGAAACGGCGGATGACAGCCATATCTTCATCGGCGTCGTCACCGACGCGCTGTGGGAGAAATTCTGCACGCTGTTTGCGCTCGACGATCTATGGGCCGACGAGAGCATTCGCGAGAACAGCGCGCGCGTGCTGGCGCGCGACCGCATCATGCCGCAGGTCCGCGCTCTGGTCAAAGGCTGGCGGCGCGATGACCTGATCGCCCGGCTGGAAGGCACCGGACTGCCCTTCGCACCCATCGGCAGGCCCGAGGACATGTTCGATGACCCGCACCTGCTGGCCAGCGGCGGGCTTGAACCGGTGACATTGAGCGATGGCCGCGACACGATGCTGCCGGCGCTGCCCATCGAAATGAACGGCGGACGTCCGGGCGATGGGTCGCGTCTGCCCGCGGCCGGCGCGGATACCCGCAGCATTCTGGCATCGCTGGGCTACGACGAAACGCGGATTGCCGCGCTGGTGGATACAGGAGCGGTTGAGGGGGAGTGATGATGGTGGCTATCGATAAAAACGCTCGCAAGTTCGTGATCCGGAGAAAGCCGGAATCCAGGGCGGCTGGGCTGGAACGTGGGCTTTTGGCGTCCTCGCAACAGCAACGCTCACCGCCTGCACCGCGCTGGCGCAAGACCGGCCTGCGACAACTTCGCCGGGCGTCGAAAAGCCCGCCGAGCGCCTGCCCACAGACGTCCGCCGCGTCACCATGATCGTGCGCAGCATGGAAAATTCGCTCAAGCTCTACCGCGATGTCGTCGGCATGAAGGTCAACTACGATACCGTGGTCGAAACCAGCGGCGTTGCCCTTCCCGCTGGCGTGCCTGGCGCGAAGGCGCGGCTGGTGCTGCTCAATGCCAATGATCCGTTTATCGGCTGGATCGGCCTGATGGAGTGGATTGACCCGCCGCTGCCCGACCCCGGCCCCTATCCCAAACGCCTTGGCCCGGGCGGGCATGTCATCGTGATGAACACTGATGATGTCGATGGCCGCTGCGCCGCTGCCGCCAAGGTGCCGGGGGTCACGATGACGGCCCCTGCGCGCATGCAGGAGTATCCGGGCCGAAACGGCGGCCCGGTGATCCACGTGCGCGGCTGCAATTTCTTCGACCCCGATGGCACGTTGATCGAGATGAACCAGATCCTCGACTGAGTTTGGATCGTCGCATCGGCCAAAAACCGGGAGGCGAGGCGCACCTGCCGGGAACCGGGTTGCATCTCGTGCATATGATCATTTTGTCTTATTGCGAGTTGACCATGGCTGCACGCGCCTATTGGAAGGGACACATCCGCCTTGCGCTGGTGTCGATCCCGGTTGAAATTTACTCGGCGACCAAATCGGGCGCTTCGGTGAGCTTTCGCCAGATCCACGAGCCGAGCGGCAAGCCGGTGAAATACGAGAAGGT
>NZ_JBGTFM010000297.1:0-9578 GCF_041747255.1 Blastomonas sp.
GCGCTGGAGCGGCGGCGGGTGCGGGCGCGGCAGCGGCGGGCGCATCGCTGACCTCTTCGCCCTCCTGCGCGATGATCGCAATCACCTCGCCCACCTTCACATTGTCGGTGCCCTCGGCGATCAGAATTTTGGCGATGACGCCTTCATCAACCGCCTCGAATTCCATCGTGGCCTTGTCGGTCTCGATCTCGGCCAGCAGATCGCCCGACGCAACGGTATCGCCCTCCTTGACCAGCCACTTTGCCAGCGTCCCTTCTTCCATGGTGGGCGAGAGCGCGGGCATTTTAAGATTGATGGGCATAGGTCAGTGTCCCCCGATTCATGCATCGGCGCTCGTTTTCGGCCCTTAGCTGCGTAGGGTCAAGGGGGCAGGCCCTTGTCATGCCCATCATTTTTATGGCACTCTTCCGCCATAAGAGGGGCCTGACAACAAAATGCGGATATATCTGGTGATCATGGACGAATCCAGCGAGGCGCGGGCCGCGCTGCATTTTGCCTCGCGCCGCGCCCAGCGCAGCGGCGGGCATGTCCATATTCTGGCGATTGTGCCCAAGCAGGATTTTGTTGCCTGGGGCGGGGTGCAGGCCACCATCGAGGATGAAGCACTGGCGCGCGCCGAGGAGCTGGTGACCAGCGTGGCGGGCGCGCTGTTCGCCGAAATGGGGCAGAACCCTGTGATCACCGTGCGCACCGGCGATGCATCGCGCGAAATCCGTGGCTATCTGGCCGACCATCCAGATGTTGCGATGCTGGTGCTGGGGGCGGCGTCCAGCGGCGCGCCGGGGCCGCTGATCAGCCACTTTGCGGGCAACGATGCCGGAGCCCTGCCCTGCCCGCTGACGATCATCCCCGGCGGCTTGTCGGACACCGACATCGACCGCCTCACCTAGGTTCTACCGGCTTTGGTGGCGGATGTTCGCCGGGCGACCACGCCGCTTGATCGGCGGGCGTTTCGGCCTGCCGCCTGCCGGACCATCGCGGTGATGCCCAGGCATGGAGCTGGCCCCTTCTGGCAACGCAAACTTCACCGCGCCGGTCACCGGATCGGCCTCTGCCAGCTGCAGTTCCAGCCGCTGGCCAATGGCGTAGCTGTCGCCGCTCGTTTCCCCGGTAAGCGTCTGGGCGCGCTCGTCGTAGTAAAATCGCTCAGCCCCCAAGGTTGACACCGGCACCAGCCCGTCGCCGCCGAATTCCTCAATCGTGGCAAAAAAGCCGAACTTCTGCACCCCGGTGATCCGAACTTTATGGATCTCACCAATACGCGTGGCGAGATAGGCCGCGACATAACGGTCGACCGTCTCGCGCTCGGCCTCCATCGCGCGGCGTTCGAAGCCGCTGATGGTGAGGCAAATGCGGTCGAGCGCAGTCTTGTCGTGCGCGCTGAGGCCGGTGGTCGGCGGCAGATCCGTGTCGGCTGGCGCGGCTTGCTCAAGCCCATAGGCATCGACCAGCGCGCGGTGCAGCAGCAGATCGGCATAGCGGCGGATCGGGCTGGTGAAATGGCCATAAGAGGCCAGCGACAATCCGAAATGCCCCATGTTGCGCGGGCCATAATAGGCCTGGGTCTGGCTGCGCAGCACCTGCTCCATCACCAGCGGCTTGACGGTTTCGTCCTTCACCCGCGCCAGCACCGTGTTGAAGGTGCTGGGCCGCACCACCTGCCCCAGCGCAAACGCAATATCGAACGTCTCAAGATAGTCCTTGAGCGCGACCAGTTTTTCGCGCGAGGGCGGCTCGTGGACGCGGTAGACCACGGGAGCTTTTTTCGCCTCGAGCGCCTTGGCTGCCGCGACATTGGCCGCGATCATGAAATCCTCGACCAGCCGGTGCGCATCAAGCCGGTCGCGCACCGCAACGCTGACAATCCGCCCCTCCTCGTCGAGCACAATGCGCCGTTCGGGCAGATCGAGATCGAGCGGCTCGCGCGCCTCGCGTGCCTTGAACAGCAGCTTCCAGCAGGCCCAGAGGGGCTTGAGCGCGGTTTCGGTGAGGTCAAGCCCCTCCCCTTTAGGAGTTTCGGAGGCACGTGACTCCGAAACTGGGAAGGGGGTGGGGGCGGCACTCGCGACGCCAGTTTCAGGCCCCACCCCAACCCCTCCCCTGAAGGGGAGGGGCGTGGTGCCATCAATTGCCGCCTGCGCATCCTCATACGCAATGTTCGCCGCCAGCCGCACGATGGCGCGGATGAAGCGCCAGTCTTTCAGCTTGCCGCTCGCGTCAATCACCAGATGACACACCATCGCAGCGCGGTCCTGTCCTGCTTTCAGCGAACACATGTCCGCCGACAGCACCTCGGGCAGCATCGGCACGACGCGGTCGGGAAAATAGACGCTGTTGCCGCGCTTGCGCGCCGCCCGGTCAATCTCGCCGCCAGGGCGCACATAATAGGAGACGTCAGCAATGGCGACGACCGCGCGAAAGCCACCCGCGTTGGCCGGGTCGTCATCGGGCGCGGCCCAGATCGCGTCATCATGGTCGCGCGCATCGACCGGGTCGATCGCGACGATGGGCAGATGCCGCAGGTCCTCGCGCGTCTCCGCATTAAGTGGCAGCTTTGCCGCCGCCTCGGCCTCGGTGATCGCGGCATCGGCAAAGTCGAGCGGGATGCCGTATTTGTGCACCGCGATCAGGCTGAAGGCGCGCGGCGCGAACGGTTCGCCCAGCACCTCGGTGACCTTGGCGGTGATCCGCTCGCGATGCCCGCCCTGTTCAGCCAGCACCAGCTGACCGGGCTGAGCATCGCCCGCATCGGAGATCGGCACCAGCCGCCGGATGCGCTTGTCGACGGGTTTCAGCCACAGCTTCGTCCCCTCGCCGCGCTCGACCACGCCGAGCAGCAGCTCGCTCGCACGGTGCAGCTTTTTCATGACAAAGCCGCGCCAGCCCTTGCCCGCCGCCTCGGTGCGCGCCAGCACCCGGTCACCCACTGCGAGCGCGCCCGAGCGGCCCTTTTCAGTGATGCGCACCTGCGGCACCGGCACGCCTTCGGCCACCCAGTTGTCGGGCACGCCAATCGGATCGCGCCCGTCGATCTCGACGATCCGCAGCACCGTGACCTTGGGCAGCCCGCCCATTTTGTGGAACGCCCGGCCCGGCGCGCTGTCGATCAGCCCTTCATCGGCCATGTCCTTGAGCAACGCCTTAAGCGCGATCTTCTCTGCCCCGCGCAGCTTGAAATGCTTGGCAATCTCGCGCTTGCCGGCGGGGTCTTCGGACTCGGTGATGAAGGTCAAAATCTGGTCGCGCGATGGCATGCCCGTGTGACGGGCGGCGGGTTTGACAGTGCGGGGAGAGTTCATGACGTCTGATATAGGGGCATGATGGCGGTGAAGCCATATGGTTCGTCAGTTTGGGGGTATGCGAATACGCGCTAACGCCCGCCCTCAATACGCGCGCGCCAGCAGCACCCGCTCCACCGCCGGTTCGCCGGTAAAGAAGCACGTCTCCCCCGAAGGCGATGACTGTTCAGGCGTGTTGCGGATGGTGAGCTTGAGCGATTTCAGCCGCTCGACCACGCCGTCGAGCGCGTCGCCGGTTGGGCGGCTCCAGTCGACCGCGACCCAGCCGGGATACTGGCTGGCGCCGAAATGCGCCTTCAACCCATCAAAGTCGGTCACATCGCTGCGCACGTTGGCATCGAGCCGCGCCTTGGCCGCGCTGAACAGGTTCGCCTCGATCTCCACCAGCAGTCCGGGTGCGGCATCGACGAACGCCTGCCAGCCCAAGGCCTGCGACGCCAGCCGGTCATCCGCGCCGTAAAGCGCATCGCGGCACAGCATCGTCACCTGCTCGCCCGCCGCATCGCGCCCGCCGATCTCAAGGATCAGCGGCGCGCCCTTTTTCACCCATCCCCAGCGCTTGGGCCCGGCCTTGCCCGCCTTCTTGTCGATCAGCACGCGCAACGGCTCGCCGAACGCCTGCGCGCCCACCAACGCCTTGCGGATGGTGTCGCAATACTCAAGCAATGCGGCATCCTCGGGGGTTTCGCGCAACATGGGGATGATCACGATCTGGTGCGGCGCGACCTGTGGCGGCACGCGCAGGCCATCGTCATCGCCATGCGTCATGATCACGCCGCCGACCAGCCGGGTGGACACGCCCCAGCTGGTGGTGTGCGCGAACTGGAACTGGCCCTCGCGGTCCTGAAAACGGATGTTCTGCGCGTGCGCGAAGTTCTGCCCCAGATAATGCGAGGTGCCCGCCTGCAGCGCCTTGCCGTCCTGCATCATCGCCTCGATCGAGTAGGTCGCGACCGCACCAGGGAAGCGCTCATTCTCGGGCTTTTCGCCCGCAATCACCGGCATCGCTAACGGCCCCTGCGCGAAATCGCGATACATCGCGAGGATCGTCAGCGTCTCGTCGAGCGCCTGCTCGCGCGTTTCGTGCGCGGTATGGCCTTCCTGCCAGAGGAATTCGGACGTGCGCAGGAACATGCGGGTGCGCATTTCCCAGCGCACGACATTGGCCCATTGGTTGACCATGATCGGCAAATCGCGCCAGCTCTGCAGCCAGCGCGAAAACGCGGTGCCGATCACCGTTTCGGATGTCGGGCGAACCACCAAGGGCTCTTCGAGCTTGGCTTCGGGGTCAACCACCAGCGCGCCGTCTTCCATCTTCAGCCGGTGGTGTGTGACGACCGCCATTTCCTTGGCAAAGCCCTCGACATGCTCGGCCTCCTTGGCGAAATAGCTCAAGGGGATGAACAGCGGGAAATAGCAGTTTTCGTGCCCGCTTTCCTTGATCTTGCGGTCGAGCAGCTGCTGCATCCGCTCCCAGATGCCAAAGCCCCACGGGCGCATGATCATGCAGCCGCGCACGCCCGATTCTTCGGCGAGATCGGCCTCCTGGATCACCGCCTGATACCATGCGGCAAAGTCTTCCTGCCGGGTGACGGGCAGGGCATTTTTTCTGGTCACTGAACTTGGGATCCTGCTGAACGGCTTATTGTTTTTGGGTTGAGGCTTGTCTCAGCCCTTGTCGGCGAGACCATCGATCTTGCGCTGCATTTCGGCGAGCTGCGCTTTCAATGCCGCGATTTCATCGTCCGATGACGGTGCGCTGCCCGGCGCAGCGTCCTTGCCCCCCGGAATGCGCGGGGTAAATGCGGTTGATGCCGCCTCGAACATCGCCAGGTTCTGCCGGGCGAGCTGCGCAAACGGGCTGTTCTTGATGCTGCCTTCCATCGCCGAATGGAACTTTTCCTGGTTCTTGCGGAACGCATCCATCGAGGCTTCGAGATATTGCGGGATCATCGACTGCATCGAATTGCCGTACATCGAAATCAGCTCGCGCAGGAAGCCGACCGGCAGCATCTGCTGGCCGCTCGATTCTTCTTCCATGATGATCTGGGTGAGGATGTTGTGGGTGATGTCGTCGCCCGATTTGGCATCGAGCACCTGGAAATCCTTGCCTTCGCGCGTCAGCTTGGCCAGAAAGTCGAGCGTGATATAGCTGGACGACCGGGTGTTATACAGGCGGCGGTTGGCGTATTTCTTGATGATGATAACGTCATTCGAATCCGAGGTGCCAGATTTGGCCATGCGCGCATCTCCCGATAAGCTTGGCGGCACTGTAGCACCGCACCATAGTGCACCGCAACATGGACCGCGCCCGTTGCCGCTTTTCCTTGCGATTGCCCGCGATGAGCTTGGCGATGACAACGAATCCATGGGATTGCTGCTCAAGGCGCTGCGCCGCTACCAGCAGGCTGACCGCAGCTTTATGCGGCCTGCCGGGCAGATATTGCTGCAGCACGGCAACGCGATATTGCGGAGCGCAGCCGGAATCGACGCCGTGCCAGACGCCGCGCCGTCGCGCATCATATTCGTGCCTTCGCCGATCAACGCGCCTTATGTGCTCGATATGGATGCCGATTGCTCGCTGATGGCGTGGCTGCACAACCATGGCCTCGCCAGCGGGCTGGTCGACTGGGGGCGGACCGAAACTGCCGACCGGTCCGACGACATCGACAGCTATGCGCATCACCGGCTCGTGCCGCTGCTCGAAGCGCTGCCGGGGCCGGTGCATCTTGTCGGCTATTGCCTCGGCGGGCTGGTCGCGATGGCGGCGGCCTGCCATGTGCGCGTCGCAAGCCTCAGCCTGATCGCGTCGCCGTGGCATTTCTCGGGCTATCCGCCTGCGCGCCGCGCCGAACTGGCCACGATGTGGCAGACGCACCGCAGCACCTGCGCGCAGCTGGGGCTGGTGCCGATGGAGGTGATGCAGCAGGGCTTCTGGACGCTGTCACCCGCCAAGCTCATCCAGAAATACCTGACTTTTGGACAGATGGCCGCAGACAGCCCGGCGGCGCGGCGCTTTGTCGCCATCGAAGACTGGGCCAATGGCGGCGATCCCCTGCCCTTTGCGCTGGGCGAACAGCTGTTCGAGCGGCTGTATGGCGATGACATCACAGGACGGGGTCAGTGGCAGGTCGGCGGGCGAGACATCCACGCCGATGCGGTGCTCGGCCCGGTCATGGAATTTGCCTCCGCGACCGACGACATTGTGCCACTGGCGTGTTCGCCCGATCTGCCGGGACGCGTTGTGCTCGGCTCGGGCCATGTCGGCATGATGGTGGGCAGCAAGGCCCCCGATCAACTTTGGCCGATGCTGAAAGATTGGATTTTGGCGCACGAGCCGCCTAAAGCGTGATCCGACCCAACGCGCTGCGGACACAAGACTCGCACGCCCCAATCGCACGGAGCCAGACCCCATGACCAACATCGTCATCACCGCCGCCAAACGCACGCCCGTCGGCAGCTTTCTGGGCGCCTATGCCGCGACCCCGGCGCACGAACTCGGCCGCATCGCCATCGAGGCGGCGCTGGCGCAATCGGGTCTGACCGGCGAAGACGTGTCCGAAGTCATCCTGGGCCAGGTGCTGACTGCGGGCCAGGGCCAGAACCCGGCGCGGCAGGCGGCAATCAACGCCGGCATCGCCAAGGAAACCCCGGCTTATGGCGTCAATCAGGTGTGCGGATCGGGCCTGCGCGCGATCGCCTTGGGCTATCAGTCGCTGCTGACGGGTGACGCCGACATCGTGGTTGCGGGCGGGCAGGAGAACATGTCGCTCTCCGCCCACGCCCAGATGATCCGCGCCGGGCAGAAGATGGGCGACATGAAGCTTGTCGACACGATGGTCTATGATGGGCTGACCGATGTGTTCAACCAGTATCACATGGGCATCACGGCGGAAAACCTCGCCGAGAAGTATCAGATCAGCCGTGAGGCGCAGGACCGGTTCGCGGTGCGATCACAGAACCTGGCCGAACAGGCGCGCGCCGACGGACGGTTTGTCGATGAAATTGCCGAGGTCACGATCAAGGGCCGCAAGGGCGACACCATCGTCAAGGACGACGAATATATCCGCGCAGGCGCAACCTACGAGAGCGTCGCGGGCCTGCGCCCTGCGTTCAAATCGGACGGCACCGTCACCGCTGCCAACGCCAGCGGCCTCAACGACGGCGCGGCAGCGCTCGTTCTGATGCGCGAGGACGCGGCTGAAAGGCGTGGCCTTACCTCGCTGGGCCGTATTGCCAGCTGGGCATCGATGGGTGTCGATCCTTCGATCATGGGCATCGGCCCGGTCTCGGCCAGCCGCCGCGCGCTCGCCAAGGCGGGCTGGCAGGTCAGCGACCTTGACCTCATCGAATCCAACGAGGCGTTTGCCGCACAGGCACTGTCGGTTACGCAGGAAATGGGCTGGGACCCGGACATGGTCAACGTCAACGGCGGCGCGATTGCCATTGGCCACCCCATTGGCGCAAGCGGCGCGCGGGTGCTGACCACCCTGCTGTATGAAATGAAGCGGCGCGATGCGAAAAAGGGTCTGGCGACCCTGTGCATCGGCGGCGGCATGGGCATCGCGGTCTGCATTGAGCGCTAACGCAAGCAATCATGTCAGCTGGCGCGCCTAGCGGCAGGTGCGCCAGCTGGTCGCGCCGCGTTCCGCCTGATCGATGTGGAAGTGGTCGTGATGCGCCGCGTTGTATTCGGGCGACAGCACGGTTGAAAACAGGTCGCACGCATCATCACGCACCGCGCGCAGGAAGCGGGCCTTTTCGCTGATGGTATCTGTGTCAGCGTCTTCGCCGGTCGGGGCCCAGTCGCCCTGAACAGATATGCGGCGACCATCGGCGAGCACAAAGCCGCTGATGTCGATGGCATTGGCGGTCGCGTGTTCGCTCCACGCGCCCTCGCTGCGGCCGTACATGCGGCGGCACGAATAGCTGCCGAAATGCTCGATTCGCGTCACCGGGCTGCCCAATATGCGCTGTGCGGCAGGCTGGACGCTCTGCGTCTGCCAGATCAACAGCGCCGCCATCACCGGACAGGACGGCGCGACGCTGGCGGGGCTGAGCGCGAGCAGGTCCTGGCCCGAGGAAACCCGCACAGCATCCGGCACGATGCACTGTCCCTCGCCGCGCGTTGCAAGCGCTTCGTGCTTGAGGCCTGACCCGGCCAGCAGCGCCAGACAGCCATCGCGATCCTGGGTCAGCGCGGCAAGCTTGCGCCCGGTGAACATGCCCACCGGATCGTGCAGCGACAGTTCGGTCCACGGCAGGTCCTGCGGCCGGGGCTTGAACCATGCATAGGCGGCAATCGCGAGCCACGTCAGGACGACAAACCAGATCGCACGCCGTGCCCAACGGATGAGGATCGATCGTTTCATACGCGACGTTCTACGCAAGACACGCCGCTTCGATGCCAGACATTCAGTCCTGCCAGACGCGGTCGAAACGATGACCGATCTGGGTCAGCCATTCATATTGGCTGATTCCGGTCATTGCTTCGGCAGCGGCGAGATCGAGGTCGCAGTGCAACCAGTCGCCTTCGTGCAGATCGAGCGCACGGCTGATGTCAACGCAGGTCAGGTCCATCGACACCCGTCCAATGACGGGCAGCAGCGCGTCGCCATGGCGGAACCGGCCCAAGCCGGACAGCGCCCGCTTGTAACCATCGGCATAGCCCAAAGCGACGGTCGCGGTGCGCATATCGGCAGGCGCGGTGAAGGTCGCGCCATAGCCGACCGTTTCCCCGGCGCGCACATCGCGCACCTGCAGGATGCGCGCCTCGAGCGTCATCACCGGGCGGATGACACCGGCCAGTGCCGCGCACGGCACGCCGCCATACAGCGCGAGCCCAGGCCGGGTCAGATCAAACGCATAGTCCGCGCCCAGTGCGACCCCGGCGCTGTTCGCCAGGCTGTAACGCCGCGCGCGGACCTCGCGCATGACCGCAACATAGCGCGATTGCTGCGCAGCATTTTGCGTGCTGGTGTCATCGGCTGAGGCAAGATGGCTCATACAGATATCGATATCCAGCCCCGCGAGCAGGTCACCCAGCGGCGCATCATGGCGCAGCCCCAGACGGTTCATGCCGGTGTCGATCATCACATGGCAGCGCCCGCCGCCCATCGCCCGCCAGCGCGCCACCTGCGCTTCGCTGTTCAACACCGGCACCGCGCCCAGCGAAGCCGCTATCCCCTCCTCGCCCGGTGCGATCCCGTGCAGCACAGCAATGCTCGCCGGGTCGATCACATCAGCCAGCGCCGCCGCCTCCTGCCAGTGCGCGACGAA
>NZ_JBGTFM010000298.1:0-3792 GCF_041747255.1 Blastomonas sp.
CCGCAGAAGCGGGCGTGCCTGTGAGCGGGGCGACATCGGGCTATCAGAAAGATGACCTGATCGGCGCGGCCGAAGGTGTATTCGGCAAGGGCGCCGAAGGGCTGGCCGGATTGATCGAGGACATTCTGCGCAAACAGGGCGAGCCCAATGGCTATATCGTCGGACGCGAGGCCTCTGGCGCGTTTGTCGTCGGCCTGCGCTATGGCTCTGGTACGTTGCATCACAAGGTTGAGGGCGACAAGCCGGTTTACTGGACCGGGCCTTCGGTCGGCTTTGATGCCGGTGCGAATGCGGGCAATACCTTTGTGCTGGTGTATAATCTTTACGACAGCGAGGACCTTTACAAGCGTTTTGGCGCTGGCGAAGGCGCGGCCTATCTGGTCGGCGGCTTTCACACCAGCTATCTGCGCCGCGGCGATGTCGTGCTGATCCCGGTGCGCATGGGGCTGGGGCTGCGGCTCGGCGTCAACGCAGGCTATATGAAGTTCACCCGGAAGCGCAATTTCGTCCCGTTCTGATATTGTTTGAAGGGCCAGCAGGCCCTGCGACATCCATGCCCGGCGGGTCGCGCTGCCATGGCAAAGCAGAGCCGGTCGCTGGCAAGCGAGCAGCGGCCGGCTTTGCATTTGCCGATGGCGTTTCCGCATTTCGCCTTGCCCTGAGCCCCATGCGACGGCATGGGTGCAGCCGCGATTTTCTGTTGCCCGCGACGCGCGGCACGCAACAATCACCAACTGGGGGATCATCTGGTGCTGGAACAACTGACCGCGCAACCGCCCGATGCCTTGCTCGCACTGATCAAGCTCTATGCCGCCGACAGCCGCCCGGCCAAGATTGACCTTGGCGTCGGTGTCTATCGCGATTCCAGCGGCGGCACCCCGGTGTTCCAGGCGATCAAGGCCGCCGAGGCGCGGCTGCTCGCCGCTCAGGACAGCAAGAGCTATCTGGGGCCCGAAGGCGACATGGGCTTTGTCCGCGCGATCATGCCCTGGATGCTGGGTGAGTTCGACCCGGCGGGCCGCATCGATGGGCTGCAGACCCCCGGCGGCACCGGCGCGGTGCGGCTGGCTGCCGATCTGCTGCTCAAAATCGGCGTCAGGCGTATCTGGATGGGCGCGCCCAGCTGGCCCAACCATGTGCAGATTTTTGACGCCGTCGGCCTTGCGTGCGAGACTTTCCGCCATCTTGATGTCGCCACCCAGCGGCTTGACTTCAATGCGCTCGAAACCGCGCTCGACAAGGCCGAGGCAGGCGACGCGGTGCTGCTGCACGGCTGCTGCCACAACCCGACCGGCGCGGACTATAGCGAGGCGCAATGGGACCAGATCGCCGAAACGGTGGCGGCCAAGCGGCTGTTCCCGTTGATCGACCTTGCCTATCATGGCCTGGGCCACGGGTTTGAGGCCGACGGCTATGGCCTGCGCGCTGTGCTGTCGGCCGTTCCCGAGGCGCTGATTGCGTACAGCTGCGACAAAAATTTCGGACTGTATCGCGAACGCGTCGGTGCGCTGTACGCGATGACCGCAGAGCCGGGCCAGCAGGCGGCGATCCAGTCCAACCTGTGTGCGCTGGCGCGGGCAAGCTGGTCAATGCCGCCTGATCATGGCGCGGCATCGGTGCGGATCATTCTTGAGGATGAGGGGCTGACCGGGTTGTGGCTGAACGAGCTTGAATCGATGCGCGCCCGGATGCGCAGCGTGCGCGATACGCTGGCCAGCTATCAGGCCATCGGGTCGGTTGATCTGGCGGCGGTCGGTCAGCAGAACGGCTTGTTTTCGGTGCTGCAGCTGCGGCCTGAACAGATTTCAGCGCTGCGCGCCGACTGGGGCGTGTATATGGCCGGATCGGGCCGAATGAACATTGCCGGCTTTACGCAAGACAACATCCCGCACTTTATTGAAGGGCTGCGCGCCGTGACTGCCTGATATTTGATCGGCGGGTATCGAGACTTTGTCGAAAACGACCTGTCGCGAAGTTCGCAGGCATGAGACCTGGCGCACAGCGCGCTCATACGGCGTGCGTTAGGTAAGCATTCATGACCCGATTCAACATCATCATTTCTTGGCGTGATCACGCGCTTGCCGGTACCGCCACGCTTGCGACCGCACATGCCATTGGGCTGATCGAGACTTTCGATTGGCTGCCTCAGGGCATGACGGCCATCACTGGTCTTGCCGGCCTGATGCTGGCAGCGGCAGCCTGCGGGCTGGTCTATGCGCTGGTGCTGGGACTGCTCTACCGGCGGCGGCTGGTGGCAGGCCCGCTGTATCGCTGCGGCGAATCCCGCCCGGCTGAGGCATATGACAAGCCCTATGAGGCGAACGGCGACCGGCTGTTCGACCATTGGCAGTATCATTGACGGCAAAAGTAATGGGTATTACGTGTTCGGTCATGAAACCGGGCAAGCTTACCGTCAAACATCAGGTGACCATCCCGCGCGATGTCCGCACGGCGCTGGGCCTGAAAGCGGGCGACCATGTGCGGTTTGAACTGCGCAATGGTGAAGCAGTCATCACCCGCGACAAAAGCGCCCGCACCGCCGCTGACGCCGAATGGGTGGAGATGATGAAGCTGGCAATGCCCGAATGGTTCAGCGAGGAAGAAGACGCATATTGGGCCGATTTGTAAGACAGGATGGCCTGAACACGTGCAGCCGCCTTTGCTTCAATTCGACATTCTGGTCATCGACTTTCCGTTTCTGGATCAGCAACGGGTTCGGCTGCGCCCGGTCGTCATCATATCCAACGCACATTTTATTGCCGCCACCGGCATTGCCTCCATCGCGATGATCACCCGATTGTCGGCTGCGCCATGGCCCGGCGACCTTGTGGTCGATGATCCAGCTTGCGCAGGTCTCCACAAGCCCAGCAAGATCAGGATGAAATTCCACTCGATCACCATCGCAGACATGATTGCCGTGGGGCGACTGGGAGCGGATGACCAGATAGCCCTGAAATCTCGCTTTAGGGAGCATCTGGGGCTATGATCGCCCCCCACATCCTGCTCATCGTCGGGGGTGGCATTGCGGCCTACAAGGCGTGCGAACTGATCCGGCTGATCCGCAAGCGCGGCATGAGCGTGCGCTGCGTGCTGACTGAGGGCGGGGCGCAGTTCATCACGCCGATGACGCTGGCGGCGCTGAGCGAAAACGAAGTGTTCACGACCTTGTGGGACCTTAAAAACGAAACCGAAATGGGGCATATCCAGCTCAGCCGTGAGGCCGACCTGATCGTCGTCTGCCCCGCCACTGCCGATCTGATCGCCAAAATGGCGGCGGGGATATCCGACAGTCTGGCCACCACCGTGCTGCTCGCCACGGATACGCCGGTGATGGCGGTGCCCGCGATGAATGTGCGGATGTGGCAGCATGTAGCGACCCAGCGCAATGTCGCCAGGCTGCGCGATGACGGGGTGACGGTAATCGGTCCCGACAGCGGCGCGATGGCGTGCGGTGAATATGGCCCGGGCCGACTGCCCGAGCCCAACGCGATCATCCGCGAGATCGAACGGGCGTTGTCTCTCCCCTCCAGCAAGCGGGAGGGACAGGTTCAGCTTGCTGAACCAGGGTCGGCCGGGAGCACAAAAATTGGTTCAGGCCCCGATGCCCCCCGCCCGCTCACCGGCAAGCGCGTGCTGGTTACCGCCGGGCCAACCCACGAACCGATTGATCCCGTGCGCTACATTGCCAACCGGTCGAGCGGGCGGCAGGGCTTTGCGATTGCGGAAGCAGCGGCGGCGCTTGGCGCTGAGGTCCAGCTGATCGCGGGGCCGGTCAGCCTGCCGACCCCGCTC
>NZ_JBGTFM010000299.1:0-4334 GCF_041747255.1 Blastomonas sp.
GATTACGGGGTGGATATCACGCCGCGCCTGACCACATTGAAGGTGACCGAGCCGCCAGTGCGCAGCGCCGGGATCAAGGTGGCTGATGTCGACGCGCTGGTCGGCAAGCTCAAGGAAATGGGAGTAGGCGCATGAAGACGCTCGTATGGGTTGAGCATGACAATGCGGTCATGAAGGATGCTACACTTGCGGTCGTGACCGCAGCAGGCAAGCTGGGCGAAGTGCACGCGCTGGTCGCGGGCAAGGGCTGCGCGGCGGTGGCCGATCAGGTCGCCAAGGTGGCCGGTGTCAGCACCGTGCATCTGGCCGATGACGCCACGCTGGAAAATGCCCTCGCCGAGAACGTCGCGCCGCTGGTGGCCAGCCTGATGGGCCATCACGACGCGTTCCTCGCGCCCGCCACCACCACCGGCAAGAACATCGCGCCGCGCGTCGCAGCCTTGCTTGATGTCATGCAGATTTCGGACATCCTGTCGGTTGAAGGCCCCAAGACCTTCACCCGCCCGATCTATGCCGGCAACGCCATCGCCACCGTCGAATCGTCGGATGCCAAGCTGGTGATCACCGTGCGCGGAACGGCATTTGAAAAGGCCGCGACCGAAGGCGGATCGGGCACCGTGGAGGCCATCGGCGGCGCGACCGAAGCCGGGCTGTCGAGCTTCGTGAGCTCGGAGATCGCCAAGAGCGAGCGCCCCGAACTGACCAGCGCCAAGATCATCGTCTCGGGCGGCCGCGCGCTGGGCTCGGGCGAGAAGTTTGAAGAAGTGATCACACCCTTGGCCGACAAGCTGGGCGCAGGCATCGGCGCATCGCGGGCTGCGGTTGACGCAGGCTATGTGCCGAATGACTATCAGGTCGGCCAGACCGGCAAGATCGTCGCCCCCGAAGTCTATATCGCAATCGGCATCTCCGGCGCGATCCAGCACCTTGCGGGGATGAAGGACAGCAAGACCATCATCGCCATCAACAAGGACGAAGACGCACCAATCTTTCAGGTGGCAGACATTGGCCTGGTGGCAGATCTGTTCAGCGCCGTGCCGGAGTTGACGGGCAAGCTGTAAAGCAATTACATACCCCTGTTGTTTAGGGGTATGCAATTGATGAGAAATTGGATTGCCATGCTGGCACTGATGATTGGTGGGCTAGTGAGCCTCCCAGCGTTGGCAATGTCGGGCAACGGACCGCTGGAACTGTTGCCAAGTTCTCCATGGCAAATTGATTATGCCGAAGATCAGTGCCGCCTGGCTAGACAGTTCGGGACAGATGGCAACGAAGTCATCCTCATTCTTGATCGCTTTCAGCCTGGTGAGACATTCCGTATCACACTTAGGGGAAGTCGCCTCAGTTGGCGTGACCGTCCCAGCAAAATCCATGTGCGTTTTGGACCGGATGAGGTGGACCAAGAGGTATCGTTCCTTGCGGCTGAATTCCCCGGCAAGGTTCCAGGCTTGATAACAGGGGGTCAAGTAAGAATCGCGCCGAATCCAGAGAAGGAAGCAGCCAAGGATACTGAACACGATCATTGGAAGACAGTCGATCGCGCACCGATCGGAAGTGCGCGCGAAGCGGCAGTCACGTATATCGAATTTGGCGAGCCGTTGCGAAAGCCCCTCCGGCTCAAGACCGGATCAATGGGTGATGCGATGGCTGCACTGACGACCTGCACTGATCAGTTGCTCACCACTTGGGGTCTCGATATCGAAAAGCACAAGAGCCTTTCGCGACCTGTTACCCCTGCTGCCAACCCAGGAAAATGGGTCTTGGCGAGCGATTACCCCGCCAGTGCGGTGACGAATGGCAACAATGGGCTGGTTGCCTTTCGTCTTGATGTCGATACATCGGGCAAGCCGACAAAGTGCCACATCCAGCAAACCTTGAATCCTGATTTGTTTCAGCGCGCTGTCTGCGCCACCGTTATGAAACGGGCGAAATTTCTGCCAGCGCTCGACGCAGCAGGTCAGCCGGTGGCGTCCTACTGGGCGAATACGGTAAGATTCGAAGTGCCTCGTTAGCCCGCCATTCAACCCCCGCTTTGATGACGCCCGTTAATGCCGGAAGTGCCGCATTCCCGTAAACACCATCGCCAGCCCCGCATCATCCGCCGCCGCGATCACCTCGTCGTCGCGCATCGATCCACCCGGCTGGATCACGGCCGTCGCGCCGGCTTCTACCGCTGCGAGCAACCCGTCGGCGAAGGGGAAGAATGCGTCCGAAGCGACCGATGATCCTTTAGTGCGCGGTTCGGACCAGCCATAGGTTTCCGCAGCCTCAACTGCCTTGGCGGCTGCGATGCGTGCGGAGTCGCGGCGGTTCATCTGGCCTGCGCCGATCCCTGCGGTGGCGCCGTGCTTGGCATAGACGATGGCGTTCGACTTGACGTGCTTGGCCACGGTCCAGGCGAACAGGCAATCGGCCAACTCCTGATCCGTGGGCGCGCGTTTGGTGACGGTCTTCAATTGCGCGGCTGTGATCTGGCCATCGTCGCGCGTCTGCAGCAGCGCGCCGCCCGCGATGGTGCGCAGCGCCATGCCGCCGCGCGCGGGATTTGGCAAATCACCGGTCAGGATCAGCCGCAGGTTCTTCTTCTTGGCGAACACCGCCTTGGCGTCGTCGTCGGCATCAGGCGCGCAGACCACTTCGGTGAAGATGTCGCTGATCGCCTCGGCTGTCGCGCCATCGAGCGGTCGGTTGACCGCGATGATGCCGCCGAACGCCGAGACGCTGTCGCATTGTAACGCGGCCTTGTAGGCGTTGGCCAGATCGTCGCCGCTCGCCACGCCGCACGGGTTGGCGTGCTTGACGATGACCACGGTGGGCGGGCCATCGCGGAACTCGGCGATCAGCTCAAGCGCGGCATCGGCATCATTGATATTATTGTAGCTCAGCTCCTTGCCCTGCACCTGCCGGTGATCGGCGAGCGATCCGTTGGGGGCAAAGGCGGGCAAATAGAGCGCGGCCCGCTGGTGCGGGTTTTCACCATAGCGCAGCGCCTGGCCCTTGCGGAACGGCACGATCAAACGCTCGGGGAAGATCTCGCCCTGATCGGCCAGCGCGAACCAGCTGGCGATCATCGCGTCATACTCCGCTGTCGCGGCATAGGCCTTGGCGGCCATCTTGCGGCGGAAGGTGAGGCTGGTCGCGCCGTTGCCGGCGTCCAGCTCGGCGGTCAGAGTCGCATAGTCCGCCGGGTCAGTGAGGATCGTCACGAAGGCATGGTTTTTGGCCGCCGAGCGCAACATGCTGGGGCCGCCGATATCGATGTTCTCGATAATCTCTTCACGCCCCGCGCCCTTGGCGACGGTTGCGGCAAAGGGGTACAGGTTGACCACCACCAGATCGATCGCGCCGATGCCGTGCGCCTCCATCGCAGCGATATGCTCCGCGTTGTCGCGCACCGCGAGCAGCCCGCCGTGCACCATCGGATGCAAGGTCTTGACCCGGCCGTCCATCATTTCGGGAAAATCGGTGATCTCGGAGATGTCGCAGACGACAAGCCCCGCATTGCGCAGCGCCTTGGCGGTGCCGCCTGTTGAAATGAGCTCGACACCGTGCGCGGCAAGCGCCGCGCCAAGCTCTGCAAGGCCGCTTTTGTCCGAGACGGAAAGCAGCGCGCGTTTGATCGCAACGTTGGTCACTTAAGCTATCCCATATGCTTGAGCAGCCAGCCGTAGCTGCCGCCGCCGCCTGATGCGGTGCCGGACAGCACGATTTGCTGGCTGGGCTGGGGCCGAGCGTGCTCGTCGACCCATAAACTGTCTTCCAGTGTGACGCTGTCGCCCATTGAGCGAAACTGCCACAGCGACCCGTCAGCGATGCGCAGGAACACGCCCAGGCCATCGCTGGCAAGGTGCGCCTCTGCATCAAGCCCAAGATGAAAGCGGATCGCATAAGGCACGTCGCCGGGTTGCTTGCCGCGCCGCGAGGCGGGCACCAGCACGTCCTCGCCGCGCAGTTCCCGGCCATCGGGGCGCAGCAGCAGGATGCGTCGGTGGATCAGGCCAAACGCTTTGGCATAGCCATCATGGCTCATCTCCAGCCGCACCGCGTCGTCAAGATCGCGCCGGTCGATTTCGACCAGACCGACGCCCTTGCCCAGCTTGCCTTTGGGCAGCACGGCGGTGCTGTTGGTGTCGTCAAGGCACAAGGTGGAATGCGCGGCAGTGGCGCGCAGCCCCTTGATCAGCGATTGCGGCACCGCCCCGCCCAGGGTCGCCGCGCCGCCGCAATTGACGATGATCCGGTGGCTCGCGTGGCTCATCTCGAACGCCAATGTTGACGCGCAGCCGTTGATCGCATGGCGCGCCACCGGCGGCGTGCCCGCATCGGCGAGCAGC
>NZ_JBGTFM010000300.1:0-2304 GCF_041747255.1 Blastomonas sp.
GACTGCCTGGCCCGATCCGGTCCGCACCGCGATACTGGGCATTTTCCCGCTTTCGGAAAACAGGCTGCCGGCTGCGCTGCTGGCCATGACCTCTGCACGGTCATAGGCCTCCTGCTCGATGGTCGCCTGGACCCCGCCGAAAGCGTTGAAATTCTGCTTTGCGACCAGTGCCAGAATATGCACTGCGGCGCCGCTGGCAGCCGCCCGGCGAGACGCAAAGCGCAGCGCAACGCGCGCCTCGTCCGTCTCGTCCATGATCACCAGATAGACCCGCATTCGAATTCTCCCTTGCCGAACTATCCGATGAAAACGTATTCGGTGCAAGAACCTTGCCCGCTGGCGGCAAATTGGCCAGAGGTTATCCAGCCCAATTTACAGGATCCGTAGATCACCCATGCCAACACCGATCAAGATGCCCGCCCTGTCCCCCACCATGGAAGAAGGCACGCTCGCACGCTGGCTCGTCAAAGTCGGCGACAAGGTCAGTTCCGGCGACATCATGGCCGAGATCGAAACCGACAAGGCCACAATGGAATTCGAAGCGGTTGACGAAGGTACGATCGTCAGCATTGATGTCAGCGAAGGGTCAGAAGGGGTGAAGGTCGGCACGATCATCGCAACGCTGGCCGGGGAAGACGAGGATGTTGCGGAAGGTGCCGAAGCGGCTCCTGCTCCAGCAAAATCCGAAGAACAACCCGCTCCTGAAGCGGCCCCGGCACCCGCCGCAACACCAGCCCCAGCCGCAGCTGCCACGCCCGCCCCGTCTCCTTCGGGGGACCGGATTATCGCATCTCCCCTGGCAAAGCGCATCGCCGAACAGAAGGGTATCGATCTGGCGGAGGTGACCGGATCAGGCCCCAACGGCCGGATTGTAAAGGCGGATGTCGAAGACACGCAAGCAGGCGCGCCAGCTGGCGTGGCCGCCGCACCATCCCCCGCCGCAGCCGCCTCTGTCCCGTCGTTGAAAATCCCCGATTTCGGCATCCCCTTCGAAGCGGTGAAGCACAACAATATCCGCAAAACCATCGCGCGCCGCCTGACAGAGGCAAAGCAGACGATCCCGCATATTTACCTTACGCTTGATGTTCGGCTCGACGCGCTGCTCAAATTGCGCGGCGAGCTCAACGCGGCGCTCGAATCGCAAGGCATCAAACTGTCGGTGAACGATCTGCTGATCAAGGGGCTGGCCAAGGCGCTGATGCAGGTACCATCCTGCAATGTCAGCTTTGCAGGCGATGAATTGCGCAAATATTCGCGCGCTGATATTTCGGTAGCGGTTGCCGCGCCGTCCGGCCTGATCACACCGATCATCGTAGATGCCGGCAGCAAGTCGATCTCCGCGATTTCCACCGAGATGAAGGAATTGGCCGGCAAGGCGCGCGACGGCAAATTGCAGCCGCATGAATATCAGGGCGGCACAGCCAGCCTGTCCAACCTCGGCATGTTCGGGATCAAGCAATTCGATGCCGTGATCAACCCGCCGCAAGCGATGATTCTGGCCGTCGGCGCGGGCGAGAAACGACCAGCAGTGGTCGATGGCGCCTTGTCTGTCGCCACAGTGATGAGCGCCACCGGCAGTTTCGACCACCGCGCCATTGACGGGGCGGACGGCGCGCAATTGATGCAGGCATTCCAGCACATCGTGGAGAATCCACTCGGATTGGTGGCGTGAAGCGAGTGGGCCTGACAGCGTTTGCCGCCATCGCGGTGCTGGTGCTGGCCAGTGCCCCGTCCGCACACCCGGTCGAAGAACCCATCCGGACTCCGCTAGTCGGCCTTGAGGGTCCTCAAACGGATGCGTGCCCCGGTATCGGCCGGGTCAATAGTCTCGAACCGCGCAAGGGCGATCTGCTGCGTGTTCGCGCAGAGGCCAATGAAGTCGCCAAGGTGACCGATGAACTTGCGGTGTCCACATTGGTCTGGTTGTGCGAAGCGGACGAGGATTGGCAAGGGATTGTCTATCCCAAAGGCGAATTTCAGGAATTGGGCGATTGCCGCGTCAGCAGCGCGCTCGCCAAACCCGAACCCTATAGAGGCCCCTGTCATTTTGGCTGGGTAGAAGCGAAATACGTTGAACTTGTTGCGGGTTAAGCTGCACGGTGCCGTACAATTGCCAAAGGAGTGCAAATGGCTTCCCAATATGATGTGATCGTTCTTGGTTCGGGCCCCGGCGGCTATGTCGCGGCGATCCGCTGCGCGCAGCTGGGTCTGAAGACTGCGATTGTGGAGCGGGAGAATCTGGGCGGCGTCTGTCTCAATTGGGGTTGTATCCCGACCAAGGCACTGCTGCGTTCGGCGGAAATT
>NZ_JBGTFM010000301.1:0-1965 GCF_041747255.1 Blastomonas sp.
CGCAGGTCGTGCCCCTCGACCAGCTCTGCCCCCATCTGGTCGGCCAGAAAGCTGTGTTCGAAATAGGCACTGTTGTGGATGCCGGGCGTCAGCACTGCGATCTCGGGCGAACCGTTGCAGGCGCGCGGCGCGCTGGCAGCAAGCGAACGGCGCAGCTTGCGCGGATAATCGGAGACCTCGCGCACCTTCACATTGCGGAACAGCTCGGGGAACATGTGCAGCATCGTCTCGCGATTTTCGAGCATATAGGACACGCCCGATGGGGTGCGGGCATTGTCTTCAAGCACAAAGAACTGGTTGGGCCCGGTACGCACGATATCGACACCGATGATATGGGTGTAGATGCCGCCGGGCGGGTCCATGCCGATCATCTGCGGCAAAAACGCGTCATTCTTCGCGATCAGATCAATCGGCACGCGGCCAGCGCGCAAAATTTCCTGGCGGTGATAGATGTCGTGCAGAAAGGCGTTGATCGCGCGCACCCGCTGCTCGATCCCGCGGCTGAGCCGAGCCCATTCGCGGCCCGATATGATGCGCGGGACAATATCGAACGGGATCAGCCGCTCGCTGGCATCTTCCTCGCCATAAACGGCAAAGGTTATGCCGGTGCGACGAAAGAAGTTTTCGGCATCGCGCGACTTGGTGCGCAGGCGTGCTGCATCCTGTGCAGAATACCATGCGCAAAAGTCGGTATAGGGGTCGCGAACCGAACCATCGGACCGCAACATCTCGTCAAAGTGCTTTTCATCCCCTGTCATTGTCCAAAGATGTGACATCTATTGTGCAGCGCCGCAACCCGTGAATTTCAGATCAGCCGGGGGGGATGACCGTCCACAGGCGTCGCCAGCAGCGCTTGCCATCAGCGAGGCTTTGGTGTGTGTTCCCTTTTTGCATTTCGATCCGGGGAGTGATCCAATTTGCGCACCATCGCCTGTCTTTTGCTCACCAGCAGTTTCATGCTTGCAGGGTGCGATTCACCCTCGACCCCCAGCGACACGAAGGTTGTGGACATCCCGCAGGCACGCCCGGATGTGGTCAATGATCGCTTCGCGCGGCTGGCCTTGTCGTGCGTGCATCAGGAATATCCCAACAAGATTTCGCACGTTTTGAACGATGCAGGCGACGCGCAGACGCCCAGCGCGCTGACCCCGGCATTTTATGGCTGTTTTGACTGGCATTCGTCGGTGCATGGCCATTGGCTGCTGGTGCGCATCCTCAAGACCGACCCGGCGTCGCCGATGAAGCCCGCCATCATCACCGCGCTGAACCGCAGCTTCACCACGGAGAATATCGCCGCCGAACTCGCCTATCTCGATGGTGAGGGCCGCAAGGGGTTCGAGCGGCCCTATGGCACCGCGTGGCTGCTGCAGCTGGTCGCCGAACTCGACGAGAGCGATGATCCGAAGCTGCAGGGCTGGCGCGAGACGCTGCGTCCGCTGGAGGATAAGATCGTCAAGGAGACGCAGGACTGGCTCCCCAAGCTCGCCTATCCGATCCGGCTGGGCACCCACAACCAGAGCGCCTTCGCCTTTGGTCTGATGATCGATTATGCCCGCCAGAGCGAAAACACAGCGTTTGCGCAACAGCTGGCCGACAAGGCGCTGGAGTTCCACCGCAATGATGTAAACTGCCCGCTGGCCTATGAGCCTTCGGGCGAGGATTTCCTCTCACCCTGCCTGATGGAGGCCGACCTGATGCGCCGCGTGATGCCTGCGCCGGAATTCGCACGCTGGCTGACCGCGTTTCTGCCGCAAATTCCGGCAGACGGGTCGGGCGACTGGCTGCAGCCCGGCGAGGTGCGCGACCCCACCGACGGCAAGCTGGTGCACCTTGACGGCGTCAACCTGTCGCGCGCATGGGCGATGGAAGGCATCGCCAGCGCGCTGCCGCAGGGCGATGCGCGCATCGCAGCGCTTCAGGCAGCGGCCGACATCCACGCAAAAACCGGCATCGCGGCGGTGAGCG
>NZ_JBGTFM010000302.1:0-4092 GCF_041747255.1 Blastomonas sp.
CATCTTGTCATTGACTATATCGTGGCTATCCGATCATGCATGTTAGTGTTGACGATTGGCAGGGTATCTTGCATAGACCCAATATCGCAGCTTTTGGGCTGTGATTAATGGGCCGCGAAGTCAAAAAACAAGAATGAGGTAGCATAGAGATGACAGACATTGATACAGAACTGCATGAAACGCTGATAACCCTGACCGCTGACATTGTCGCTGCACATGTCAGCAACAACAGCGTTGCGGTTGCAGATATTCCACACCTGATCGAGAACGTGCATCGCGCACTGAACGGTCTTTCGCCTACTGACGCAGTAGTTGAGCCCGAGCGGCCCGAGCCTGCCGTCTCGATCCGCGCTTCGATCAAACCCGATTACATTGTGTGTCTTGAGGACGGCAAAAAGCTGAAAATGCTCAAGCGTCACCTGATGACCCACTATAGCATGACGCCGGATGACTATCGCGCGCGCTGGAACCTGCCTGCCGACTATCCGATGGTCGCCCCCAATTATGCTGCAACCCGCCGCGAGTTGGCCAAGAAAATCGGTCTGGGCCGCAAGCCGGGCAAGCGTCCCGTCAAGTAAACGCTCAACATGGGCTTCACCGCGCAGGTGCAAGCAAACGCATAAACGGCAGGGGGGCCGTTTCTGACGTTTGTTTGCCCTCGCGGCACTCTCTCAACCAAAAAAGACAAAAATCCACAGGACCATTGCAAATATGTGCTCTGTGGTTTCGATAATTTTGACATTCGATATGTGATGTCTTCGCATGCGGGACCCGGCTGTCAAAATCAAGCGACGAGACTGGCTGGCTGACGCGGCCTGGGCTGAATTAGCTGCCCGTTGGGTGTTTTTTGGGCGGCGACTGTCTGGTCCTTGTCAACGAATGCTTCTATAGGAATGTCATGCGACAGAAAATCGACCTGGAAGCCTTGTGCGCCGAACGCGGCCTGCGGATCACCGACCAGCGCCGGGTCATCGCCCGCGTTTTGTCTGAAGCCGATGACCATCCCGATGTGGAAAAGCTGCACGAACGCTCCTCGGCGATCGATCCGCGCATTTCCATCGCCACCGTATATCGCACGGTGCGCCTGTTCGAGGAGGCCGGTATTCTTGACCGGCACGATTTCGGCGATGGCCGCGCGCGCTACGAACCCGCGCCCGAAGCGCATCATGACCATCTAATCGATGTCGAGACCGGCAAGGTGCTGGAATTCGTCGATCCGGAGCTCGAAGCGCTGCAAAAGCTGATCGCCGAGCGGCTGGGGTACCGGCTGGTTGATCACCGCATGGAACTGTACGGCGTCTCGCTTGAACGCAAGGATTGACCGCGCGTGAGCGAGGTTGACCGGGCCGTATCAGCGCCCGCCGCCCCGCCACCTTATCCCGACACGCCCGACATGGCGCATCTGCACTGGCGCGATCCTGGGTTGATCGGTCGCGTGCGGCTCGCCTTCAGGGTCGCGACAATTGCCCTCGTGCTGGTGGCGTTTTTGCCGTTTTACTATCTGTGGCGGGGTTTGCGGCTGTCAAACCCTTGGCCAAAGCTCTTTCTGCGGGCTGTCGGGCGGGCGTGCGGCGCGCGCGTCCGCATCATCGGCACGCCGCTCAAGCGCGATGTGTTCTACATCTCCAATCACTTGAGCTGGCTGGACATTCCGGTGATCGCCGGGCGCAACGGCAGCAGTTTTGTCGCGCAGGATGGCATCAAGACCTGGCCGGTGGTCGGCTGGCTGTGCCGCCTCAACAACACGGTGTTCGTCTCGCGCGGCAACCGCATGGGCATAGCCGGCCAGATCAACGAACTGCGCGAGGCTCTGGTGGAAACCTGGGCGATCACGGTGTTCCCCGAAGGCACGACCAGCGACGGCAGCGGGCTGCTGCCGTTCAAGTCGCCGCTGCTGCAGGTGCTTGATCCGCCGCCGCCCGGGGTGATGGTGCAACCGCTGTATCTCGATTACGGCACGAGCGCGCACGACATCGCCTGGGTGGGAGAGGAAACCGCGCCGAACAACGCGCTGCGGCTGTTCACCCGCAGGGGCAGCTTTGCTGTGACATTGCATTTTCTTGAGCCGTTCAGCCCCGCCGACTTCCCCGGGCGCAAGGCAATTGCCGCCGAGGCACGCGCACGCATCGCGGCGGCGCTTTCCGCTTCCTTGGGCGGCGTTCCGATTGTATAGCGCTTGGCATACATGAACCATCCCGCAGATACCCTCGTCCGGCCCGCGCCCGCCTCTTCTACCGGCGAGCCTGCGCAGCGCTTTTTCGTCACCTCGTTCGGTTGCCAGATGAATGTCTATGATGGCGAGCGGATGGGCGAGCTGCTGACCGCTGAGGGCATGCAGGTTGCCGAGAAACGCGAGGATGCCGATCTGGTGATCCTCAACACCTGCCACATCCGTGAAAAGGCCGTCGCCAAGGTCTATTCGGATATCGGGCGTTTGCGCCGCGACGATGGCAGCACCCCGATGATCGCGGTCGCAGGGTGCATCGCGCAGGCCGAAGGCGCCGAGATCGCCCGGCGCGCGCCAAGTGTCGATATCGTCGTGGGTCCGCAGGCGTATCATCGCCTGCCGCAGTTGATCGAGCAGGCGCGACGCGGGGCGACCGCCATCGATACCGACATGCCCGCGATTACCAAGTTCGGGTCTTTGCCCGCCCGGCCCAGACAGCCGCGCCCGACCGCGTTCCTCACCGTGCAGGAAGGCTGCGACAAGTTCTGCACCTCTTGCGTGGTCCCCTATACGCGCGGCGCAGAACTCTCGCGTCCGTTCGGCGAGCTGGTCGATGAAGCGTGTGCGCTGGCTGAGGGCGGGGTGAAGGAGATCACCCTGCTCGGCCAGAATGTGAATGCATGGGGCGGCGAAGACGACCGGGGGCGGATGCAGGGGCTCGACGGGCTGATCCGCGCGATGGCAGATATCAAAGGCATCCGGCGGATCCGCTATACCACCAGCCACCCCAATGACATGACCGACGCGCTGATCGCGGCGCATGCCGAGATCCCGGCGCTGATGCCCTATCTGCATCTGCCGGTGCAATCGGGCAGCAACCCGATCTTGAAAGCCATGAACCGCAGCCATAATGCCGAAAGCTATCTGGCGATCATCGACAAGGTGCGCGCCGCAAAGCCCGATATCGCGCTGTCGGGCGATTTCATCGTCGGCTTCCCGGGCGAGAGCGAGGCGGATTTTCAGGCAACGCTCGATATCGTGCGCGCGGCCAATTACGCGCAGGCGTTCAGCTTCAAATATTCACCGCGCCCCGGCACGCCCGCTGCCGAAATGGAGGATCAGATCAGCCCCGAGATCATGGACGAGCGCCTGCAACGCCTGCAAGCCCTGCTCAACGAACAGCAGCATGCGTTTAACGCGCAGGCGGTGGGCCAGCGCATGCAGGTGCTGCTCGAACGCCCGGGGCGTAAGCATGGGCAGCTGGTTGGCAAATCGCCCTGGCTGCAATCGGTGCACGTCATCGCCGAAGGCGCAAAGATCGGCGATATCATCGATGTCGACATCATCTCTGCCGGGCCGAACAGCCTGGAGGGCCAGGCCCTGCAGCAGGTGACCGCCTGATGCCGCGCAAGCAGGGCGGCAAGCCTGGTGGCGGCGGCGCGCGCGGTGGCAGCGGATCAGATGGCGGCGGCAAGTTGCGCGGCAAGTCACCCGCGCCGCAAAGCGCCAAACTGTCGCCGGTCTATGGCACCGATTTTCCATTCAACCGCCCCGAACCGGTCAACAAATCGCGGATCGGCGTGGAATTCGACGAGCCCACTTTGCTTGGACCCTTGTTCGGCCAGTTCGACAAGAATCTGGTCGCCATCGAAAACCGGCTGGGCGTGTATATCGCAGCGCGCGGCAATCGCATCCAGATCGAGGGCGAGCCCGAAGCTGCGGCGCGCGCCCGCGATGTGCTGATCGGGCTGCACAAGCGCATCGAACAGGGGCTGGACATCGACGAAGGCGCGCTGGAGGCGCTGATCAGCATGTCGGCCGAACCCACGCTGGAAGGCATCGTCCAGCACGATGTGGCAGAGCTGCCCGCCGTCATGATCCGCACCCGCAAGAAGACCATCGTGCCGCGTTCGCAGACGCAGACG
>NZ_JBGTFM010000303.1:0-2927 GCF_041747255.1 Blastomonas sp.
ACGCTATCCAAAACACCGCTGGCCCGAGGAACCCTGGGCCGAAGCGCCCAGCCTCAAGACCAAGAATGCCTTTTCCAAAGCGCCGCGCTGAATTAGAGGGCTCTCCATGGCAGCCCGAATCTATCAACGCCCGAAAAACGCGATGCAGTCCGGCAAGGCGCGGATCGACGAGTGGGTGCTCGAATTCGAACAGTCCGAGGCGCGCCACGCCGATCCGCTGATGGGCTGGACCGGCAGCGGCGACACGCAGGCGCAGGTGCAGCTTAATTTCGCCTCAAAGGACGATGCGAAAGCCTATGCCGCCAAGCACGGCATCGCCGCGCGGGTCCACACGACCCCCGAGCGCCATCTCAAGCTCCAGGCCTACGCCGATAATTTCAACTAGGTTTGCTCGCGGTTTGCGAGCGCGGCCGATGGATTCCCGCGTCGCTGCTCTCCTCGCAATGAAGCAGCCACGCACACGAATTACTTGAACCCCCGCCACTTCCCCGCCATATGGCGCTCCGGGAGTCGGGTGGACGTTTGCGTTCGCTCACCGGGTCAGGTCCGGAAGGAAGCAGCCCAGGTGAATTGCGACGGGTCGCTCGGCTCCTTTTCCACCCTCCATGTGACAAACGCCAGCATGACAAATGCGCGCGCACGCCCTAGCTAGGGCGGATGGGTGATTCACCGGACAATACAGACGGCCTGCCATGGGAGAGCGCTGCAGCGCCCGACCCCGCGGACGACGCGCCGAGCGCCGCCGATCTCGAAGAGGCAGGCCAGGAAGCGCTGTTCGGCGGACAGAATCCGGCCCCCACACCAGCTCCGACACCAGCTCCCGCCGAAAAGCCTGTCGAGAAGGCCGCACCGGCTCCTGCGCCGACCGTCAAACCCGCGCCCGACGCCCCGGCGCAACCCTATCGCGTGCTCGCGCGCAAATATCGCCCGCAGACCTTTTCCGAGCTGATCGGGCAGGAGCCCATGGTCCGCACGCTGGCCAATGCCATCGCGCGCGACCGGCTGGCGCATGCCTTTCTGATGACCGGGGTGCGCGGGGTCGGCAAGACCTCGACAGCGCGGCTGATCGCCAAGGCGCTCAACTGCATCGGCCCCGACGGGCAGGGCGGCCCGACGATAGCGCCATGCGGGGTGTGTGAGCCATGCATCGCGATCGCCGAGGGGCGGCATATCGATATCATCGAAATGGATGCTGCCAGCCATACCGGTATCGATGACGTGCGCGAAATTACCGAGGCGGTGCGCTATTCCGCCGTGTCGGCGCGATTCAAGATGTATATCATCGACGAAGCCCACATGTTGTCGAAACAGGCGTGGAACGGACTGCTTAAGACGCTCGAAGAACCACCGCCGCATGTAAAGTTCCTGTTTGCTACAACCGAGGTCAACAAGGTGCCGGTGACAGTGCTGTCGCGCTGCCAGCGGTTCGACCTCAAACGCATCCCATCAGAACTGCTCGCGCGCCATTTCGCAGATATCTGCATCAAAGAGGCGATATCGGCAGAGCCTGATGCTTTGTCGATGATTGCCGATGCGGCAGAAGGTTCGGCGCGCGACGGCCTGTCGATCCTCGATCAGGCGATTGCTCACGCTGACCTTTCCGGGGAAGGCGATGCCGCCGATCAGCCTGCAGTGCGCGCTGATCAGGTGCGTGACATGCTCGGCCTGTCGGATCGTGGCGCGATGCGGCGGCTGTTCGCTCATCTGATATCGGGTGACGCCGATGCAATGCTCGCCGACCTTGATGCACAGCACACATTGGGGGTCGACCCGCTGGCGGTGCTGCGCGGGCTGCTGGCGATGGTGCATGGCGTTGCGCTGCACAAATCCGCAGGCCGGGTGCGAACCGTGCATGGCGAAGAAGACCGCGCCGCGTTGGCCAGTTGGGCCGACAAGCTTGGTCATGCGTCATTGCACCGGCTATGGCAGTTGCTGCTCAAGGGCCATGAGGAAACCGCCGCTGCGCCCGTGCCGCGCGAGGCGTGCGAGATGGCATTGCTGCGCGTTGCCTATGCTGCAAGCCTGCCCGATCCCGGCACGCTGGCGCGCGGGCTTGGCAGTGCTGCGCCACAGGCAACACCGGCCCCGGCAGCAGACAACGCAACGCCCCCGCCGGCCTCAACCGTCGCAGACGCACCGCCGTGGAACGATGCGCCAGCGCCTGCCAGCGGTCCACAGACACTTACCGGGCTGGTTGACATGCTCGATCAGGCCGGACGGCTGTTGCTGGCCAGCCAGGTCAGGGGGGATGTGCGGCTGATTGCCCTCACCGAGAACCGGATTGAGTATCAGTCTGCCAGCGGCAACGACGATTACGTCCCCCTGCTGCGCGAGGCCTTGGCCATGATTACGGGTCGCCGGTGGGAAATCGTGCGCGGCGAGGGCGCGGCGGCCCCAAGTCTCGCCGAGCAGGAGGCCTCTTCTGAGGCGGCAATTCGCGAGGAAATTTTAAACCATCCACTGGTCAAGGCCACGCAGGCGGCCTTCCCCGACGCTGAAATTGACTGGAATGCCGCGCAGTTGTCCCCACATGAAAGCAATGAAACGCAGATACGGAGTGCCAAGACATGAAGAGCATGGAAGAAATGATGGCGGCGGCGCAGGAAGCCGCGCAGACGGTGCAGCGCCAGATGAACGAGGCGCAGGCCAAGCTTGAGACGATCGAGGTCGAGGGCGCTGCCGGCGGCGGGCTGGTCAAGGTCCGCGCCACCGCAAAGGGCCGTATTTTGGGCGTGTCGATTGACGACAGCCTGATCGTGCCAGCCGACAAGCAGATGCTCGAAGACCTGATCGCCGCCGCATTCAATGACGCGCGCACCAAGGCAGACCGGGCGAGCGAAGAGGAAATGGGCAAGATGGCACAAGGCCTGCCGTTGCCCGCCGGATTCAAGCTGCCGTTCTGACGCTGTTAACGCACGCGTGACTAA
>NZ_JBGTFM010000304.1:0-13205 GCF_041747255.1 Blastomonas sp.
CGGGCATGAACCGCATGCGCATCGCTGCCACCAGCCGCGATGCCGCACTCCGCGCCCAGCAACGCGCGCTGCAAAAGGCGACGGCAGCTGCCGCAGAAGCCTCTGCACCGCCGCCGCCCGCACCGGTGTTCGCTGAACCTGTCGCGGCTGACAGCGACGCGGAATAAACGTTTCGCCTAACCCTCCCCGGGGCATTCCCCGGGGAGGTGGCGGATACCGTAACACCAAATGAAAACCCCGCCGGAAGCGCTTCCTGCGGGGTTTTTTTGTTTGAACTAACGCCCGGTTAGGCGGCGCGTGCGATTACAATATGCCGAAAACCAGCAGCCCGATGATCAACAATCCGGGGACGCCAAGCATCCATAAAACCAGTCCTTTGCCCATGATATATTTCCTGCAAATTGGGTCACACACCGCGTTTGATCTGCATCATGCGGGGTGGGCAACAGCCATATAGCTGCGCTTCTGCCTGATTTACAGTCTGTGGCGCGATTGGTTCCGCGCTTGCAACCACCGCAGCCCCCGCACGGTCATGTCAGGGTGAAACATCAGCCTCGGCGTTTTTGACCTCATAGTCTGGCGCCAACTCGCCCTTGCCATCCAAAAGTTTGCGCGCGAACTCGGCAAGTTCGCTGTCGTGCGGGTGGTTGAGCAATGGCCGCAGCGTCATCTGCGCTGCTTCGAGTTCGCCCTGTTTGATCTGATGCTGGCCCAGGTTCAGCCGCAACGCGGTGTCATAGGGTGCCAGCACCAGCGCACGTTCGAGCCCGTGGACAGCCATGTCCGGCGGGGTTTTGCCTTCGCGCGCAAAGGTTCGAAAGAAATACATCAGCGGGATCGGATTGTCGTTTTCTATCGCGTTGGCAGCAGCAATGGCTTGCCTGACCTTCGGCCACTGGCCGTCCTTGCCGTCATCATCGGCCATGCTGAACTGCGCATAGATTTTCTGGATCGCCGCGTTGATCGCTTGCGGGTCGCGCGCCAGCGCGCGATCAGCCGCCGCAATCGCTGCATCATTATCGCCTGCGTCATATTCAGCTTCGGCGAGAGCGGTCTGGACAAAGGCTTCTTCAGGATAGCTGGCGGCAATCTTGCGCGCCTCTTCGACGACGATCTTCGCCTGTTCCTCGTTCACGCCGCGCCGCGAACGCATCACCACCGGCAGAATGGCGGCCTTGCCCTTGCTGAGCGTGCGGATATTGATCTCCGCGCTCTGGATCCGCTCCGGCCCCAGCCGCAGATAGGTCATCCTGCGCTGCTTCATGTAGCTGCCAAGTTCCTTGTCGAGCACCGCAAGATCACCGAATGCATTGGCCGCCGCAGCCTCTTCGCCTTGGCCTGCATCGATCCGCCGCAGGTAATCCGCCATCTGGCCGGGGCGGTTGTCCGAAAATGTCAGATAGTGAAACAGCAGCCAGCTGCGCCCGTAAAAGGCGTCGTAACGCTTCGACGCGTTTTCGCGATATTTGCGGGTGCTCAGCAGCATGTCGAGCGGCACCTCTTGCGCCAGCACCAGTTCTGCGGCGCGATGATCGGCGGGAAGGCCCAGCCCGACAGCACCGCCCTTCTCAAATTTTGCGCTGGCGTAGAATTCTGCAAAGCCTTCGGCCATCCACAGCGGGGGCGAGCCCGAAAAGACGCTGAACATGAAATGGTGGGCATATTCGTGGAGCAAAATGCGTTCGCCGTCAGACACGCGGTCGCTGCGGCTGTTGTCACCCACGCGCGGCACGAATGCCACCGACCCACCGGCGCGCGACTGGTAAAAGCCGGACACAAAGCGGCTGCCATTGCCAAGCAACTTGCGCACCTGCCCTTCATCGCGCACCACGAACACGGTCAGCCGGTTCGATGGCGAGGTTGCCTCTTCGGGCAGCTTGTAGATGAAGCGCATCGCCGAGCGATAGCGTTCGAGCATGTCGGTAAAGTCGCGAATCTGCGATTCGCTCTGGTCTCCATAGACCAGGAAGTTGGGGCTTGAGGCCTCGCGCCATTCGGCACTGGCGATCGTCGGAATGCAGCAGGCGATAAGCCCCAGCAGAAGATATCGCAGCGCGCACTGCAGCATGTTGCACTACCCCCGGTTAATGCCGCAGCAGGCTAGCCAACCCCCCAGCCGCCTGCAACCCATGGAAAAGGGGGGGCAGGCGGCTGGGGCGGGCCGGGGGTGTCACATCGGATCAGGCGATCAGCTTGGCCGCCGTGCGTGCGACCTTGGCGCCAAGATAGCGCGCGCCATCGAGGTCGATCTCGTGCGGCTGGCGTGCACTGTCGCTGCCCGCGATCGTGCTGGCGCCATAAGGCGATCCGCCGATAACCGCGTCATTGTTGAGCTGGCCCTGATAGCCATAGTCGAGCCCGACGATGGTCATGCCCTGGTGCAGCAGATTGGTGAGGATTGAGAACTGCGTTGTTTCCTGCCCGCCATGCTGGCTTCCGGACGAGGTGAACGATGCGCCGACCTTGCCGACCAGCGCGCCCTTGGCCCACAGGCCGCCGGTGCGGTCCCAGAACGCCGCCATCTGGCTGGACATGCGGCCAAAGCGCGTACCGGTGCCGACGATGATCGCATCATAATCTGCAAGCTCACCCGGATCGGCGACCGCTGCTGCCTGGTCGAGCTTGAAGTGGTTCGCTCTGGCGACATCCTCGGGCACGGTTTCGGCAACGCGCTTGATGGTGACGTCTGCGCCTTCGGTGCGCGCGCCTTCGGCGATGGCCTCGGCCATGGTTTCGATATGCCCGTAGGCCGAGTAATAAAGGACGAGAACTTTTGCCATGATGGTCTCCTGGGTTGGGGTTGGGCACAAAGGGGCCCCGCCACCCCGGCCGGAGCCGCAGTGACGGGAAGGGGGTTAGTGGGTCCGGGTTTCGGCGATCAGGATCTCGGCGTCTTCGCTGGCCGTGATGGTGATGTCCGTCTCCTTCGTGATCGCGGCGGCATCGCGCAGGCCGAGGTCGACCCCGTTGACGCGCACGCTGCCTGCAGACACCACCAGATACGCCGCAAATCCGTCTGCGATCCGATGGGTGATGCTGTCGCCCGCCGCCAACGTGGCACCGGACAGCCGTGCATCGGCGCGGATCAGCAATGCGCCTGCCGCGATGTCATCGTCAAAGCCGCTGGCCAGCACCTCAAGCTTGCCTGCGCGTTCGCCCTTGGGAAACTGCTTCGCATCCCAGCGCGGCGCGCCGCCTGCCTCGTTCGGGATGATCCAGATCTGGAACAACCGGGTCTCTTGCGTCTCCAGGTTGAACTCGCTGTGCTGCACGCCGGTTCCGGCGCTCATCACCTGCACGTCGCCCGCTTCGGTGCGGCCCTCGTTGCCGATGCTATCCCGATGGGTGATCGCGCCCGAGCGGACATAGGTGATAATCTCCATGTCCCGGTGCGGATGGGTGGGGAAACCGCTCTTGGGGGCGATCTCGTCATCGTTCCACACGCGCAGGGTGCCCCAGCCCATCCGCGCCGGATCATGATAGCCACCGAATGAAAAATGGTGCCGGGCATTCAGCCAGCCGTGGTTGGCATGGCCGAGCGAGGCAAAGTCACGCTTCTCGATCATATGTCTGCTCCTGGTCGGGCACCGCAGTATCTCGGGTGCCATTGCTTGAGCATGAGATAGCCCGCTGCTATCGTTTCCAAAATAGCCAGTACGGAAAAGGATTGTTTCTGATCATGCGACTTCCTGACTTTGAGGCATGGGCGGTGTTTGCCGCTGTCGCCGACACCGGCAGCTTCACTGCAGCCGCAGAAGCGCTCAGCCTGTCAAAGGCCAAGGTGTCGAAGGCGGTGGCGCGGCTTGAGGTGGAGCTGGGCACAGTGCTGTTCCACCGCACATCGCGCCGGTTGTCGCTGTCGGCGGCGGGGCGCGGGCTGGTCGATCATGCGCGCCGCATCCGCATCGACGGCGAGGCAGCGGTTGAGGCGGCGCGTGACGAAGCGCAGCTGCTCTCGGGCACGGTGCGGATCGCGGTGCCGATGAGCTTTGGCCTGCGCGCAGTCGCGCCGTTGGTCGGCTCGTTCATGACGTTGCACCCCGGCATCATCATCGACATGCACCTGTCCGATGCGCGGGTCGATCTGGTGGACGAGGGGTTTGACATGGCGCTGCGCATCGCTTCGTTGCCCGACAGCAGCCTGCGTGCGATCCGCCTCCGCGATGTGCGGCTGCACATGATCGCCTCGCCTGACTATTGCGCGCGGCACGGCACGCCGGTGCACCCCAGTGATCTGCAGGCGCACAAGGGCGTGCATTATGCCAACGCAGCGCAGCCCGGAGTGTGGTCGATGACCGGACCGGATGGTGAGCGGGCGCAGGCCCGGCCAAGACCCGCAATGATCGTCAACAATGCCGACGCCGCCCTGCCACCGGTAATGGCGGGGCTGTGCATCGCCTGCCTGCCGGATTTCTTTTGCGACGAGGCGATCCGCGATGGTCGGCTGGTGGCGTTGCTGCCCAACTGGCGGTTTGATCACAACACACTCAGCATCGTCACCCCGCCATCGCCGCACCGCCCCGCAAGGGTGGAGGCGCTGATCGCGTATTTTCGCAAGCACCTGACCGGCGAGATCGGTTAATCGTTTGGCTTTACCGTTACCATTTGGCAACCATATCGGTCTAATCGCGTAAAATGCGACCAGTTGAAAACTGTCGCCAGTCGCGCAGAAATCGAGTCTTTTCCGCGCACTTAGCGGCCATTCAGCGCTCGCGACTCGCGGAGTCAGGCCGGTTTACCCAAAATTAACCTTTTGCCCCCAAAACTTTTATGGTTAATGTTTTCCACGATGTGCCGTTCATAGCTTGAGTAGATGGAACGGTGCCGATGGCACGGGCGAAAAGGGACTGCACATGCGGGTGCTTTTGATCGAAGACGAACCGACCACGGCAAAGGCCATCGAGCTTATGCTGACCACCGAAGGGTTCAATGTCTACACGACCGATCTCGGTGAAGAAGGCCTAGATCTGGGCAAGCTGTATGATTACGACATCATCCTGCTAGACCTGAACTTGCCTGACATGCACGGCTATGACGTGCTCAAAAAGCTGCGGGTCGCCAAGGTGCAGACCCCGGTGCTGATCCTGTCCGGCATTTCGGAGATGGACAGCAAGGTGCGCTCGTTCGGCTTTGGCGCGGATGATTATGTCACCAAGCCATTCCACCGTGAAGAGCTGGTCGCCCGCATTCATGCGGTCGTGCGCCGCTCAAAGGGGCATTCGCAAAGCGTTATCCGCACGGGCAAGCTGGCGGTGAATCTCGATGCCAAGACCGTCGAGGTCGACAGCGCGCGCGTCCACCTGACCGGCAAGGAATATGCGATGCTCGAACTGCTCAGCTTGCGCAAGGGCACAACGCTGACCAAGGAAATGTTCCTCAACCACCTTTATGGCGGCATGGACGAGCCTGAACTCAAGATCATCGACGTGTTCATCTGCAAGCTGCGCAAGAAGCTGGCGCTGGCGTGCGGCGGCGAAAACTATATCGAAACCGTCTGGGGCCGCGGCTATGTGCTGCGCGATCCCGAAGCCGATGGCGCGGTGATCGCCGCCTGATCAAATCTCTCCTCTCACTTCCCGGGGGCATGAAAAGGGTCGGTGGGCAACCACCGACCTTTTTTATTGGGGGGCGATGCCCATTATGCTGATGGGGTTGTCATTAGCATTGTTGGGTGAGCTTCCCGTCTGCGCTCGACAGTTGTTCACACCACGCCGGTCGATCCAGCATCAAGTCGGCAGCATGAGCTGGGCGCAGCGGTGCTAGCCACCGGTTATGCGCTGCTCAGGGAAGGAGCCGTGGTCGCGGCCCGATCATCAGCGGGGGCTATGAGAGAAAAGCGGGATGGCGAGCAGGCCAGGTTAGCCGACGGACGTTGGCCATGCCCTCACGCTCAGGCGCTGAAGGCGATTTCGCGCTCGATCTGGTAGCGTTTCATCTTTTCGACGAATGTCGTGCGCTGCAGCATCACCAGCCGTGCCGCGGCGGAGACCACCCCGCCGGTGGATTCGAGTGCCTCAACCAGCACGCGCTTCTCTTCGTTCTGCAGATGCTCGCGCAGGTCCAGCGGCCGGGCAAAGTGCAGGGGTGCAGGCTCGGCGAACGCCACGACATTGTCGGGCAGCGCGGCTGCGGGTCGTGCAGCGGCAGCGCGGCGTGCCGAAAGCGCCGGGCGCAGCAGCATCGCCATTTCTGCACGGCCAACCGCCTGGCCGCGAAAGAACACTGCTGCGCGTTCGACGAGGTTCTTGAGTTCACGGACATTGCCCGGCCAATCGTGCGCCATCAGGATGGCGAGCGCCTCTTCAGTGAATTCGGGCGGGCAATCGCTGGCAAAGCCGCGTGACAGAAAATGGGCAACCAGCATCGGAATGTCCTCGGTCCGCTCGGCGAGCGTCGGCAGTTCGATCGGCAGAACATTGAGCCGGTAGAACAGGTCAGCGCGGAACCGGCCATCGGCCATTGCGCTTTCAAGGCACTGGTGGGTGGCGGCGATCAGGCGCACATCGACGCGCACATCATCGTTGCTGCCGATGCGGCGGATCTTGCCGTCTTCCAGCACGCGCAGCAGCCGCACCTGCATGTCAGTGGGCATTTCGCCGATTTCATCGAGAAACAATGTGCCGCCGGTCGCCGCTTCAAAATGGCCGGTGCGCCGCGCGACGGCGCCGGTGAAGCTGCCCTTTTCATGGCCGAACAGTTCTGATTCGATCAGCTCGCGCGGGATCGCACCGCTGTTGACCGCAACGAAAGGCGCGGCGGCGCGGTCGGAGGAGCGGTGCAATGCCTGCGCCACCAGTTCCTTGCCGGTGCCCGACGGGCCGGTGATCAGCACCGAGGCCGACGTGGCGGCGGCAAAGCGCACCAGCCCGCGCACCGCACGGATCGCCGCGCTGTTGCCGATGATCAGGTCGCTGATCGTGCTGGTGTCGATTGCGCTCATATGCTGCCCCCGTTTGTGCCCCGACAGTGCCTGCCGTCTATGGTTAACGATTAGGGGGGAAATGGTTAACGAGGCGTAAAGCCGTCACGTCAGATGCCAATATTCGTCAATTTTTTGACGGCGGCTGGTGCGGCAGCGGCCTTAACCCTTTTCAGCGGGCTTGGCGAGTTCGAAGCAGGTTTCAAAGTCGATGTCGCTGGCATCATCGTCGGCATCGCGCGCGGCCTCTTCGGCGTTGATCTTCTCGCGCGTCTCAATCAGCTTGCGGTCAGCCTCGTTGCCGCTGAGCCCGGCGTCGCGCATTTCGTCGCGGGCGCGCGATTCCAGCACGCTGGCGAGCGTCTTTAGGTCGCGCGCGGTGGGCGACAGGCCCTCGCGGGTTTCGACTTCCTGATAGGCGATTTGCAGATAAATGGCGCATTGCAGCATCCCGGGCGGCGGCGGCACCGGGACCACCACGTCCAGCCGTTTAAGGCACGGCGTCATCACCGCTTCGACAACCGCCGCAGGATCGTTCGACGCGGCTGCCTGTGCCTGCAAATCTTTGACGATGCCGGTCAGGACGTCGCCGACGGCGGCTGCGCTCAAACCGGTGTCATCGGTTACCTGCTCGGCGGTGGTGACGAAAAAGCTGCGGCCGCGATTGACCAGCACCGGAAACTCCAGCGCCGAGGCAACGCCGCGCTGTTGTTCCGATGCGATAATCGCAAAGGCGGCTGCACAGGTCAGATCGGCGCGCTGAGCAGCGGTGATCGCGCTTTCAGATGGCGCGGGGGCAGGGGCGGTCTGGGCAGCGGCGAGCAGCAAGGGCAACAGGATGGTCATAGGCCAGTCTATGCGCGGGCGCATCCACGCTGTCACCTGCTTTTGGCGCATGCTGTTGGCAAAATGCGCGGCATGTGACAGCGGCGTTGCAAGCACGATTGCCAGTGGCTGGCAGCGCGGGCATAGGATCGCGCGATGCTGACGCGTTTTCCTCGATTGACCGCGCTTGCCGCCGGGGCCGTGTCGGCGACCGGCTTTGCGCCGTTGAACCTGTGGCCGCTGACGCTGGCGGCATTTGCATTACTGATCCATCTTGTGATGAGCGCACCAGGCAGGCGCAGCGCATTTGCACGCGGCTGGCTGTTTGGCGTCGGCTATTTCACCGTCGGGCTGAACTGGATCGCGATTGCCTTCACCTATCAGGATGAGATGCCGCACTGGCTGGGCTGGGTCGCGGTGGTCGGACTGTCGATGTATCTGGCGCTGTTTCCGGGGCTGGCGGCGCTGGGGGCTTTTGCCGCGTCCCGATTGCGGCTCCCCCGCGCAGGCAGGGGTTCATCGTCCGCCGGGCCTGAACCTCGTTCAAAGGTGATGGGGTCCAGCCATCGCGGCGAAACAGACCTCGTCTTCATTCTCGTGTTCGCAGCGCTGTGGCTGATCACCGAATGGATGCGCGCCTGGGTGTTCACCGGTTTTGCCTGGAACCCGCTTGGGGTCGTGGCGGTGGATGCCGGCTGGGCGGCGCGGCTGATCGGTACTTATGGCTTGAGTGCGCTGATGATGCTCGGCGCAGGTGCATTGCTGTTGCTGGTGCAGCGGCACTGGTTGCAGTCCGGCGCGATTGCGACGTTTGCCTTAGCGTTCTCAGGCGCAGGCTGGCTTGCCGCAGGGCCAACGCCAGTAGTGAGCGGCCCTGCCATCACTATCGCGCAGCCCAATAACGACCAGTCAGAAAAATACGATCCCGACGCCGAGGCCAAAAACTTTTCGCGTTTGGTAACGCAGACGGTCAATCGCGACGCGCCATCGCCCCGCATCGTGTTCTGGCCCGAAGCAGCGATCCCCGATTTCCTTGAAGATGGCTATCCGCGCCGCCTCTATTTTCCTGAAACCGCCGCCGGTATCCGCGCGCGCGTCACCCGGCCAATCAACAACGGCGACCTGCTGGTCACCGGCGGAGTGAAGCTGGACTTTGATGCCAATGGCCGCGCCGTGGCCGCCGCGAACAGCGTGTTTGCGTTGTCGAGCGCGGGCGAGATTCTGGGCAGCTATGACAAGAGCCATCTTGTCCCCGGCGGCGAATATCTGCCCTACGCTGAGGTGCTGGGTCTTCTCGGCCTCTCGCGGCTGGTGCCCGGCGAAATCGGCTTCACGCCGGGGCCGGGCGCGCAGACGCTTGATCTAGGTGGTTTCGGCAAGATGGGGCTGCAGGTCTGCTACGAGATCATCTTTTCAGGCGAAGTGGTGGACCGCACCCATCGCCCCGACTTCATCTTCAACCCCAGCAACGATGCATGGTTCGGGTCATGGGGGCCGCCGCAACATCTGGCGCAGGCAAGGCTGCGCGCGCTTGAGGAGGGGTTGCCGGTGATTCGCGCGACCCCCACCGGCATATCGGCGGTGGTCGATGCCGATGGCCGGGTGCTGCACAGCATTGCGCACCACCGTGCCGGGCGGATCGATACCCAGCTGCCTGGCCCCCGCACGCCCACGCCGTTCGCCTTATGGGGCAATATTCTGGCGCTCGCCTTTGCCGGGCTGCTGCTGCTGTTGGCGGTTGCACAGCGCGCATTCGGTCGTTAAGGGCGGTCATATAAGGAAATCTTTATATGTGCTTTCCGCGTCGAAGCGGCAAGCCCCAGCAAGAAGGCGACCCATGCGCAAAAGCTTCCTCTTTACTTCTGAATCGGTCAGCGAAGGCCATCCCGACAAGGTTTCGGACCAGATTTCAGACTCGATTGTCGATCTGTTCCTGTCGAAAGACCCCGAAGCGCGCGTCGCTTGCGAAACGCTGACCACCACCCAGCGCGTCGTGCTGGCCGGTGAAATCCGCTGCAAGGGCGTGTATGAAAATGGCGAATGGGCCCCCGGCGCGCTCGATGAGATCGAAAAGGCCGTCCGCGCAACCGTTAAGCGCATCGGCTATGAACAGAGCGGTTTCCACTGGGAAACGCTGACCTTCGAAAACCATCTGCACGGCCAGTCATCTGAAATCGCGCAGGGCGTCGACGCCAAGGACAACAAGGACGAAGGCGCGGGCGACCAGGGCATCATGTTTGGCTATGCCTCGGACGAAACCGAAGACCTGATGCCGGCAACGCTCGATTATTCGCACAAGATTTTGGAGCAGCTTGCCGCTGACCGCCACAACAAGGTCGTCGATTTTCTTGAGCCCGATGCCAAGAGCCAGGTGACGCTCGCCTACGACAACGAAAAGCCGGTGCGCGCCACTGCCTTGGTTGTCTCCACTCAGCACGCGCCGGGCTATTTCTGGCACGAAGGCAAGGGTGATGCAGACAAATATCAGCTGCTTTATGATCATGTTGTCGGCGTGATGCACAAGGTGCTGCCCGAGGGCTTCATCACCGATGAGACCAAGATCTACGTCAACCCGACCGGTTCGTTTGAAATCGGCGGACCTGATGGCGATGCTGGCCTGACCGGCCGCAAGATCATCGTCGATACCTACGGTGGCGCCAGCCCCCACGGCGGCGGCGCGTTCTCGGGCAAGGACCCGACCAAGGTCGATCGCTCGGCTGCGTACATCACCCGCTATATGGCGAAAAACATCGTCGCTGCCGGTCTGGCGCGGCGCTGCACCATCCAGCTGAGCTATGCGATCGGCATCGCCGAGCCGCTGTCGCTCTATGTCGATACGCACGGTACCGGCACGGTGGGCGATGACAAGATCGAGGCGGTGCTGCCCCAGCTCGTCCGCCTGACCCCGCGCGGCATCCGCGAGCATCTGGGCCTCAACAAGCCGATCTACGAAAAGGCTGCGGCTTATGGCCATTTCGGCCGCAAGCCGACCGGCGATTTCTTCCCGTGGGAAAAGACCGATCTGGTCGACAAGCTGCAAGCCGCGCTTGCCTGATCCGGCGGTTACGCAAACAAAAAGGGCCGGGCGTCATCGCGACGACCCGGCCCTTTGTTGTGGGGAAATTTCCTCAGCCCCGATCAGCCTGAGCGTGTCGAAGCCCTTGCGCAGTGGCCTGCGCACACACGATCACCATCACCCTGAACGCGTTTCAGGGTCCATTTCTCGTCCCGCCAGACCTTAGCCCAGACGCATGATGGATGCTGAAACAAGTTCAGCAAGACGCTTCGGTTCAATGCCAGCGCGGGGCCTTCGACAGGCTAAGGCTGAGCGGGATAAAACAACTACAGCTTACCGAACTTGGCCTCGAACCCGGCGATGTCGCTGCGTGCGAGAAAGCCAGCTTGCTCGATCCAGTTGTCGCGCACGATGCGGCCCTTGAAGGCGCCGAGATAGGGGTCGATTTCAGCGACGTCGGCGGCGGTCCAGGCGGCGATCTGGTCGTAGCGGGCGATGCCAAGGTCGCCCAGCATCGTGTTGAGCTTCGGCCCGATGCCCTTGATCTGGCGCAGGTCATCGGGGTCGCCGATGGCTTCGGCGATTCGCGGCTTGCCGCTGGCGACGGCCTCATCGGCGGTCGCGGCGATCTGCGCGTCAACATCCGCGGTGCTGAGCGGGGCAACCGTCGGGTCAAGCGCGGCACCCATCGTGGGGATTATCTGCGGCGGAGCGTCAATTGAATCATGATGGCCGTCATGCCCACCCGTCGCGTCGCCACCGCCGCCGCGCCTGAACAACGCCCAGATGATGACCATCACGACCAGAATGATCACGGCGATCAGGAAAAAAAGCTGCTGTCCATCCATCGGTAAACCTGGCCTTTCGTCAAAAGAACGCGGGGGTGCTGCCAGAGCGGCCGCCACGCTTGTTCTTTCGTCCCTTATCGGCTCGACCGATTCTTGACCAGCCTCGCCGTGCGTCTATCGGCGATGTCAGTCGCCCGATCGCGCCTCGGCCAACTGGGTCAGCTTGAGAAACTCCTGCCGCCAGAAATCGGTCTGATTGCCCGCAAGCGTGCGCATATCCGCAAAGCTGTAGCTGCCCAGATATTTGTCATCGCGCAGCTTTTGTCCGAAGGCGGCGACCGCAACCGCAAACGCCATGTCGCCGCGCGGCGCGCTCGCCTGTGCCAGCATCCGCGCGGGCAGAGCGCGTTCGATCAGCCGCGACCGGGTCTCGCCGGGAAGTTTGTAGCGCAGTTTGATGAACGCGGCTTCATTTGCCGACTGGTCAGCCGCAGGGGGCGTGCGGTTGGCTTCATAACGCCGCTCGGCCAACCAGCCGTTGCCACCAGCGGGGATCACCTCATACAACGCAGTGACCTGATGGCCTGCACCGATATCGCCAGCATCGACCCGGTCGTTGGCGAAGTCTTCCTCGGCCAGCAGGCGGTTTTCATAGCCGATCAGCCGATATTCGCGCACCACCTGCGGGTTGAACTCGACCTGGATTTTCACATCGCCCGCAATCGTCAGCAGGGTTGCGCTCAGCTCATCGGCGAGCACCTTCTGTGCCTCCATCGCGCTGTCGATATAGGCGTAGTTGCCGTTGCCCGCGTCGGCGATGCTCTCCATCAGGTCTTCGCGGTAGTTGCCGGTGCCAAAGCCGAGTGTGGTCAGCGTGACGCCGCTGTCGCGCTGCTTGGCGACCATCGCCTTGATCGCCTCGGGATCAGACACCCCGACATTGAAATCACCATCGGTGGCCAGGATGATGCGGTTGATACCATTGTCGAGATAATGCGCGCGCGCGGTTGAATAGGCGAGGTCAAGCGCTGCACCGCCTGCGGTCGCGCCGCTGGCAAACATGCAGTCAACCGCCTGCTTGACGAACGCCTTGTTGTTGGTGGGGGCAAGCAGCAGCCCGACCCGGCCAGAATAGGTGACAATCGACACCTGATCATCGGCGCGCAACTGATCGGCGAGCAACGTCAGGGTCGATTTGACAAGGCCGAGCTTGTCAGCGCTCGCCATCGATCCTGACACATCGACCAGAAACACCAGATTGGCGGGCGGCCGGTCGCGGCTGGCGACATCATAGCCTTTCAGGCCGATGCGGATCAGGCGGCTGTCAGGGTTCCACGGCGTCTGGGCGATGTCGGCGGTGATGCTGAACGGCGCGCTGCGGGTATCGGGCCGGGCATAATCGTAGCGGAAATAGTTGACCATCTCCTCGGTGCGCACGGATGCGGCGGGTGGGCTTTGCCCCGCGTTCAGCATCCGGCGGACATTGGCATAGCTGCCGGTATCGACATCGACCGAGAAGGTGGAAACCGGCGCATCGGCCACGCTCCGGATGCTGGCGACGGCCTCGCCCGCATAGCGCTCGTTGGCCTGCGGCGCGCGCCGCGCATCGATGGCGGAGCCGGATACGGTCACCGCAGAGCCTGAGACAATGCCGGGC
>NZ_JBGTFM010000305.1:0-7823 GCF_041747255.1 Blastomonas sp.
CGCCGCCTGCGCCTTCGCCCGCTGCCATGTTGATCGTCGCCAGCTCGGAAAGCGCGGCTGCGCTGGGCGGCATCGCAATCTGGCGGTCTTCGGCCAGCGAGAAGGGCAGCACATACATCCGGTAATCGCGCTGCACGCCGATCCGCAGCAGCGACGACTGGATGTTCCAGTCAGGCGGCAGATCGCGCGCCTCGACCAGATCGCTGCCGCGCAGACACGCCAGCCCCGCCCAGATGTGGTTAATGTCGATCCGTTCGAACTGGCCGACGACTTCGGGCGCGCCTTCGCCGGGAGCGAAACAGGCGACGCACGGACCCGGCATCGCCGCCATCTGGCGCGTGGCAGGGCCTGAGAGAAACAGGCCATCGGCGATGATCAGCAGCTCATCGGCGCTGGCCAGCCGCACGCTGATATCGGCAACCGAGCGCACCAGATGAAAGCCGAGGCCGAGCCTTGCCGCATAGCGCTCAAGCGCTTGCACCTGCCCGCCCACGGCATCGACCAGACACAGGATTTCGGCGGCCCCGGCGCGCTTGGCAAGATCGACATGCAGCATCGCCAGCGTACCATCGGCCAGCGGCAGCGCGCCGCGCAGCAGGCTTGTGCCACCAACGGTCTCGATCATGGACAATAACGCTGCGCGCAAGACACCGGCTCCGCTGCTGGGGTGAGCCATGCGTCATATCGGGTGCGGCGGGCGATGCCAACCGCGCCGCTGCTGAATTAAGCGGCGCTGTCGCCGAAGTTGCGCATCGCGGCCTTGAGGTTGCGCAGCGCCACCGGATCGCCCGGTGCGCCTTCCAGCGCCAGATCGGCCAGATCGACGATATCATTAACCCCGAAGCTGGCCGCGAGGCTCTTGAGGCGCAGCGCCGCGAAATGCCAGTTGGCATCGCAGCGCGACCGCCCGAGCAGATCGATCTGCCGTGCCGCGCTGTCAAGAAACGCGCCGCGCAGTTCCGCCACAAGCGCGGGATCGCTGCCCACCGCTGCGGCCAATGCCGCGTTCAAAGCCCCTGATTCATATGCCATAGCCTGAACGGTTAGCCGCCGAGGCTTAACTTTCGGTTTCTGCGAAAGCAAAACATGGTAAGGTTAATGCCATGGGCGAGAGCAAAAACATCATCGATATGCGCCATGGCCGCGCAGAAACCGGGTCCGGCGGCGATGCGGAGACAGGCGCTCCCTTGCCCGATCTGCTGGCACCTGCTGAACCAGAGGCTGCAGTAGAGTCCGTGCCATGGCTCAACGAGGATGACATCGTGCCGGTTGAACGACGCACCACAGCGGCGATGCTCGTCGCCGGGCTGGTGATCGCGGCGTGGACGGCAGCATTTATGTGGGCAGGCCTCGCCGAATGGCGATCGGGCATCAGCCTGGCTGAGGGCGTCAACGCGCTGTCGCAATGGGCGATTCTCGTCGTGCTCGTGCTCACGGTTTATCTGCTGACCCAGCGCAACAGCCTGGCCGAGGGGCGGCGCTATGCCGGAATTGCCCAAAGCCTGCGCAGCGAGAGCATCGCGCTCGATACCCGGCTGTCGCACATCAATGGCGAGCTTTCGCTGGCGCGCGCGTTTCTCGCCAGCCAGAGCCAGGAGCTGGACTCTTTGGGCCGCGTCTCAACCGACCGGCTGCGCAATTTTGCCGAAGAACTGCGCAATATCATCGCGTCGAGTGATCAGGGGATGCGCGCCATCGGTGAGGTCAGTGAGGCCGCATCGGGCAATATGGACAAGCTGCGCACCCATCTGCCGGTGATCGCCACCTCCGCCAAGGATGTCACCAACCAGATCGGCAATGCCGGGCGCACCGCGCAGGTCCAGATCGAAAGCATGATCGCCGCGTTTGAAAAGCTCAACGGCTTTGGCCAGGCCTCAAGCGCGCAGATCGACGCGCTGGTCACGCGGGCCGACATCGCCAGCCGCGAGCTCACCGCGACTTTCGCCAGCGCCAGCGCGCAGCTGGGCCAGTCGGTCGATGCCGCGCGCCAGCAGATCGATGCTTCGGTCAACAGCGCCAGCAATCATCTTGCCGGAACGCAATCGCAGCTGCAGCACTCGGGCGAGGCGCAGGCCGCAACGCTGCGGACGTTGCTCAGCGATGTGCAGGCGCAGAGCGATGCCATCACCGCGCAGATCGCGGGCCGCGCAGACGAGACCACGGGCCAGCTCGATCGGGCTGTCGCAGCGCAGCAGCAGGCACTGGCGACGCTGCTGGCCGACCTTCAAACCGGGCTGGACAACATGGCTGCCGCGATGGAAGCGCGCGCGGCAGACTCGCGCGCCGCGGTACGCGAGGCGGGCGACGATCTGGGGCTGACGCTCGAGACGCTGGCCACCTCGTCGCGCGAAAGCGAGGCGGTGATCCGCAACATGGTCGCGCTCGCCGACACCCAGATCAGCGAAGCCGAAGCGCGGCTGCTGGCGTTCGATACGCGCAGCGCCGACAGCGCCGCGAACCTCGCCTTCGCGCTCTCTGCGCTACAGGATAATGTCGCCAAGCTATCGCAGGCCATGGACAAGGGCGCGAACCATGCCGAGGCGTTCCAGGCGAAAAGCGAACAGCTGGGCGCACTGCTGACGGACATTGACGGCCAGATCGCCAGTGCGCTGCCCAAAGCGCTCGGCACGCTCGACGACCGCACCACGCAAAGCATCGAACGCGTCGGCGCGCTGCAGCAAGCGCTGGGCGGGGTCGACACCAACATCGCGCAGGTGCTTTCGCTGCTCGCCGAGATCGAGGCGCGCATTGCTTCGCAAGACAACCAGATCAGCGCATTGGTCGACGGCGGCAAGGCGGGCTGGGCAACGCAGGCGCAAGAGATCGAGACGCTGATCGCGGCGATGCGCACCGCGCGCGAGGACATCGAAGAGATGGAGGCGAACAGCGGCATCCGCCTGATCGAAACCATGCGCGACGTCCAACGCGAGGCGCGGGAGGCCGCAAATGAGTCGGCGCGCGCGCTTGATGCTGTGATCACTGGCGCAACCGACAAGCTGGGCGCGGAAACCGCCATCACGCTCGAACAAGTGCTGCGCACCAAGGCGGAGGAACTGATCGGCAAGCTTGATGGCGCAATCAACCGCGCGGTCGGCGCGACCAGCGAGGCGACGCTGCACCTCAAGGACCAGCTGGTGCGTGTCGATGATCTCGCCAGCCATCTTGAGCGCCGCGTGAGCGAAGCGCGCGAACGCGCCGAAGAGCGCACCGACAACGAGTTCGCGCGGCGGCTGGCACTGCTCACCGAATCGCTTAATTCGGCGGCGATCGATATCAGCAAGATCCTCTCCACCGAGGTCAGCGACACTGCGTGGTCGGCCTATCTGCGCGGTGATCGCGGTGTCTTCACCCGCCGCGCGGTGCGCCTGCTCGACAGCGCCGAGGCGCGCACCATCGCCCAAGCTTATCAGAACGACGACCAGTTCTACGAGCTGGTCAACCGCTTCATCCACGATTTCGAGGCGATGTTGCGCAATGTCTTGTCCACACGCGACGGCGGAGTGATCGGCGTGACCTTGCTGTCGTCAGAAACCGGCAAGCTGTACGTTGCGCTCGCTCAGGCGATCGAACGCCTACGCGATTAGGGTTTTACGATAGAAGCGGAGGTTCGTGGGGGCTTCGACATGTTCAGACTGAGCGGAGGGGAGGGAAACCGACCATTTGGTTGACCGATAGCCGTATAGAAGTCGACTATTGCCTTGACCTCACTAGGTGGCGATACTGATTGAATGCACCCGTTCCCAGATGCCTCGCAACTCAACTTCCTTATTGGCAAAGAACTCGAGCAACTTTGCCTCGGAAGTTGGCAGATTATTTTTGGGTTCGACGTATCTCGCCTTTCAGTTGAGGGCACCCTTGAGCACGTTGACAGCCGGGGGGGCGTACATAGCCACAACACAGATGAAAGCCGTCTCTCACCAATAATATTGCACCACTTGATTGGTCAGAAAATTCAGTCAGTCGAAGTCCAACCACTTTGCATGACCCTCACTTTTGATGGCGGGGATATCATCAGAGTTTTCAGTGAAGAAAGCCCGTACAAGTGCGGACACATTTATTACAATAATGAACTTATGGTCGTTTTCTAGCTGTCCGCAACCGGTCGAAAGGCACGCGACTCATCGCCTCTCGCCCCCCCCTACCGCCGCAACAAATCCCAGTGCTCGCCCTCATAGGCAATCGAAGCCTCGACCAGCCGGTCCCAGAAGTCGCCGATCAGCCCCACCGGCACCCCGGCGTCGAAGGCGGCGGCCTTCGCGTTGGCGATCACTTGCGCCTTGCGCGGTTCGTCGCGCACCTGTCCGCGTTCGGGCTTGATCCGCGCGGCGGCGCGCATATAGCCGAAGCGGGTTTCGAGTAACGCGATAATCTGCCGGTCCAGCGCGTCAACTCCGGCGCGGACGTCGGTCATGGTGGCGCACTGGTCGGGCGTTTTGATGGTGTCTGACATGTTCGCAGCCATAATCGCCCCGGTCGGCGCTGTCGAGATGGGGTCGCGGCACGCGCGCACGTCGCACACGCATTGACTTTGCCGCGCCGCTTCGTCATAGGCCGCGCTTCGCAATTGGCCCCGCACCCCGGTGAAGCGGTGGCCGCATGTCGCACAATCGGTGGCATGGTGCGTATCCGGGACCTGAAATCTGGCCCTAAATCGTGGGCCGGATCGTCTGAACCACAGACAGCCAATTGGAGAAACACGCGTGTCCAAACGCAACAGTTCAAAGTACAAGCTCGATCGCCGCATGGGCGAGAACATTTGGGGTCGCCCCAAGTCGCCCGTCAACAAGCGCGAATATGGCCCCGGCCAGCATGGTCAGCGCCGCAAGGGCAAGCTGTCCGATTTTGGCATTCAGCTGCGCGCCAAGCAGAAGCTGAAGGGCTATTACGGCGAAATCACCGAAAAGCAGTTCAAGAAGAACTATACCGAAGCCAGCCGGATGAAGGGCGATACCAGCCAGAACCTCATCGGCTTGCTCGAACAGCGCCTCGACATGGTGGTCTATCGCGCCAAGTTTGCGCCGACCATCTTTTCGGCGCGCCAGATCGTCAGCCACGGCCACATCCGCGTCAACGGCGTGAAGTGCAACATCGCATCGCGCAAGGTGAAGCCGGGAGATGTCGTGTCGCTGGGCAGCAAGGCGCAGGAAATGGCGCTTGTCATCGAAGCGCAGAGCCTCGCCGAGCGTGACATCCCCGATTATGTCGCGCCCGATGGCACCGACAAGATCACCTTCACCCGCATCCCGACACTCGACGAAGTGCCCTATGCGGTGAAGATGGAACCCAATCTGGTCGTCGAATTCTATTCGCGCTGATTTGGTTCAAATGATCAAGCATAAAAAGGCGGGCCATCGCGGCCCGCCTTTTTTGCTTAGAAGCGCGAGCGCTTAATTGCCGGCGAAAGCTTTTTCCATAAACGCAGCGCTGGTGCGCAGCATCTCGGCGCGGATATCGCCATCCTCCAGATAGTGATCGCGGTCCTTGTAGACGTGCAGTTCTGAGGATTTGCCAGCGGATTTCAGCCGCGAATCCATCAGCTTTGCGTGCCCAACATCGACATTACGGTCGATATCGCCATGAAACATCAGCACCGGAGCCCGGATCACCTCAGCGTTGCGCGCCGGGGAGCCGTCCTTGATGTGCGGCCCGCTGCCCACAAATCCGCTGACCAGCCGATAGTCGGTCCAGCCCCGGCGATCTTCTTTCAGCCGCTCAAGATCGGTCACCGGCGCCACGGCGACCACTGCCTTGAACAGGTCGGGCTCAACGACATTCGACTGCAGCGCCGCATAGCCTCCATAAGACCAGCCAAAAATGGCGAGGCGGTTTGCGTCTGCGCCTTGCTGAACCAGCCACCGACCGGCATCATTGACGTCGCCAATCGCGATCTGCCAGTTCTGGAAGCCATTGCGCTTGAACCAGTCAATGCCATAGCCCGCCGAACCGCGAAAATTGGGTTGCAGCACTGCATAACCGCGCAGCGCGAAATACTGGACCAGCCAGTCAAAGCCCCATTCGTCACGCGCGCCTGGACCGCCGTGCGGCATGACGATGGCAGGCAGGCCGGCGGCATCCGTCTTGCCCGGCGGTAACGTAAGATAGCCAGGGATCTGCGTGCCATCGCGCGCCGGATAGGTCATCGCTTTCATCGTTCCTAGGGTGACATTTTCAAGCTCGGGCCGGGCCGACAACATGTTGCCGAGCGTTTTGGCATCACGATCAAACAGGAAATAGCGCCCTGGATCGGTGTCACTGCCCGCCCAGACCAGCATCTTGCGTTCATCTTCACTCGAATCGATGACACGGATCAGCGGCAGGTCGGGAATCGCGCGCGACAGTGCGGCGGTCATCTTGGCGATATCCTGATCGATATAGTGCACCTGGGCGACATCGGTCACGTACCGCACACCAATCACCCGGTCGCGGCGGCCAATCCGCACAAAGCCAGCAACGTCCACTTCAGGATGCTCGAAAACCAGGTCTTCCTTGCCCGACCCATCGAGCGCCACCCGATAGGCTGCCAGCCGTCCGTTGAGCCGCTTCAGGCCAAAAGCGACATTCAGATTGCGATCAACGGCGTAAGGATCGAAGCCATTACTTTCTTCTGCGACCACACTGAGCAGATGCCAGGCATTGCTCTCTGGCTTGCGGTAATAATAGCGTCTTTCGGGTGTAAGATACTCGGAGCGTGTCACACTGTGACCCTTGATCCGAACCTTGCCATATCCATCCGATATGAACTCGCTGGCATCTTTGTTTGGTCCTTCGACCACCTTGGCCGTCAACTTGCGGGTGTCGACAAGATCAACCCCCAAACCTTCATCAGTTTGGCCAAGCCTGGTGCCGAGATCGACTTCGGGGATATATGGACGCACCATCAACACATGGCCGTCTTCTGACGGATTCCAGTCGATCACGCTGCCGCCATAAAGGGCGTACTGCAGGCTCTCGCCGCGCCCCCGGCGCACGTCCAGCATCTTGGTGGGACCACCATCGGCATCTACCGCCACAAGACGAGTGATGTACGTTGCGCTTCCTTCAACCATGGTTGACGCATAAAGATCGCACAACAGGCGCGTATTGCCGGTCCAATTGCACGATCCAAGGCGGTTCGGCTCTCCGTTGGCTCGAAAAATGGCCTTGGGCACTTGCACAGCCGCCTCAAGGTCCACGATCATGAGCACAGATCCCTGGCCTTTGATCGGCTCCAGATAGGCCATGCGCTTGCCGTCAGGCGACAGGCTCGCCTGTTCTACGATCGGACGGGCACCAAGAACCCGGGCGGCATCAATTTGACTGCGCGCCTCCTGTGCATGAACCGCCAACCCTGATCCAGCACAGACAGTGACAAAAATTGACACAACCATTTGCCATCGTGCAGTCACTGTTAACATCATCAATCCCCGCCCAGATCAAACATTCTCCCAATTATGAGAATTTAAACCAGGCGTGGCAAGATGTTTCAAAGCGGTATCAAACCAAAAAAAAGCGGGCCGCGTGGCCCGCTCTTTGTTAGATACATTCCCCCCATTTTGAAGGGGATGAGGAAATACTACACCGTTTCAGCGTCAAAGAAGAACAGTGCTTGGCTGATCGCAGCGCGCACTGTGTTGCGGTGGAATGGCTTGGTGATCAGGAAGGCCGGCTCGGGCCGTTCGCCGGTCAGCAGACGTTCCGGAAACGCGGTAATGAAAATAACCGGCACGTCGATTTCGCGCAGGATGTCTGCCACCGCATCGATGCCTGAGCTGTCATCGGCCAGTTGGATGTCGGCGAGCACGAGGCCCGGCTTCTCGCGCAAAGCCTGCTCGACTGCCTCGTCG
>NZ_JBGTFM010000306.1:0-7423 GCF_041747255.1 Blastomonas sp.
CTGCGCGCCGAGGCCGAGACTGCCCATGCCGCCGATGCCCAGCGGCTTGGCCGTTCGGTAGTGGACGCACCCGGCGAGCCTGCATCCAGAGCCGCGACCGTCGCCCCCGCTTACTCAGCTGCTGCCGCGCAGCGCGGCGGCGACGCGGCGTTTCGCGCATCCAGGCTGCCAGACAGCGGGCAGATCAACCCGGAATACCGCAACAGCGGCCAATGGATCCGCCAGCCCGGCTCCTGATTGAGGGGCCCGAGGCTGCTGATTCCTTGCGATACTAACCATCAGTGGCAACCGTCTTTACCAAGCGCACATTAGCTCGCTGGCATTAGTGCAGTAAGCGGCAGATTAACTGATCAGCAGTGTGCCAGATTGGGACAGGCCGCAGATGACACGTCCGCCGGTTGACACTGGCACCTTGCAGTGGTGCCACAGACTGCGCAACAAACTCCTTCATTACAAGAGCTTGCTCAAATATCGAGCGCTTGCCCGCACCTGTCCCAGTGTTGGTGAATTGCAGGGTGATGCCTGTCCAAAACACGCTTTGCACCCCGATCACACCCCCCATTTCCGGGGGGGATTTGCATTTTGGTAACCATATCTCGGCAAACAGGAGACACGAGGTCACAACCAAATGAAGTTAGGCGCATCCCGAACCAGCCCCATCCGGTCTCAGCCGATGCGCATTTTGCTCATCTGGGCTGTGATATCGGGTCTGTTGTTCGGGCTAGTCGAGTTCGGCGAGCCGATGGATGATCTGCTGCGCGCCGTCCGCAACAAGGCGCGCGAACACAATGCCAGCGGTGAAATCGCGGTGGTCGGCATCGATAGCTTGGCACAGCAGGAAATCGGCGGATGGCCATGGGGTGCCAGTGATTATGCGACGCTGATCGATCAACTAAACTCGGCTGGCGCGCGACGCATTTTCTTTGACTTCCCCATCAGCGGCACAACTCGCGATCAAGGCACGAATGATCTGATCGCTGCGTTGCGGCGGATGAATGGACGGGCGCATCTCGCAGCAAACTTCTCGGAAGACGCCGCAACCAATCTGCGCACCGATCTGATACCGCCAGCACAATTGCGGCAGGTTGCTCGACTCGTGAATACCAATGTGCGCACCAATGGCTTCAATACGGTTTGGGAAGTACCTTATGCCAACAAGGTCGGTGACCTGGTTGTTCCATCGATAGCGTCAGCGATTTCTGGACAAAGCGGTGCAGCGAACGAAGAGTTCCCGATTGATTATGCCATCAGAATGGACTCTCTGCCCTACCTGAGTGCGATTGAAGTCTATCGCGCCAACCCGTCGCTTGCGACTTTGCGTGGCAAGGACGTTGTGATCGGTACGAACACGTCCGGTGTTGGCAATCGCTATGCGGTGCCCGGCCTTGGGCCATCAGGCAGCGTGTTTGTTGCGACGTTGGCTGCTGAGACACTTAGGCATGGTCGCCCGACTATCTTACCCTGGTGGGTTATGTGGGGCAGCGCCGTGCTAATCTGCGCGATCATTATCCGCACCTCGCGCCGTCCGGTCGTACTCACCATGGCCTTGCTTGCGCCGATGCTGATGCTCGGTCTTCCGTTGGCACTAGAGATGCAAGGCATCTTTACGGCAGTCATGCCCGCACTTGTGATGGTGATGGGCACCCTCGGTCACTGTGCATGGCAGCTGCATCGCCAGACATTTGACGAGCGCGGCATGGTGAACGAAGTATCGGGCCAGCCCAATCTCAATGCCCTGCGCATGGAGGGGGCGAACAGCCAGAATGGCCTGGTTGCCGCGCGTATCCACAATTACGCCGAGGCAGCCACCGCACTGCCCGCCGCGCTGGAAAAAGACCTTGTTGACCAGATCACCATGCGGCTCACGCTCGGCAATGGTGGTTGCAAGGTCTATCAGGGCGACGAAGGCATTTTCATGTGGCTGGTGCCCACCCAGAATATTGCAACCGTTGGCGACCAGCTGGCCGGTCTCAGCGCTATCTTCCGCAGCCCGGCCAGCGTTGCCGGGCGGCTGATTGACCTCGCGATCGCCTTTGGGGTTGATGCCGATCCTGAACGCAACATTCATAGCCGGATGTCGAGCGCGCTGCTCGCCTGTCAGGATGCACAGAACGCAGGCGAGCACTGGCGGGTCTATGATCCGACCAAGCTTGAGGCCACTGAATGGCGCGTCTCGATGCTGGGCGAGCTCGATGCTGCGATCGACAACGGCGAGGTATGGGTTGCTTTCCAGCCCAAGCTGGACCTTCTCACCGGCGATATCTGCGGCGCAGAAGCGCTGGTGCGCTGGACGCATCCGGAAAAAGGGCCAATCAACCCTGAAGAGTTTGTCACCGCAGCGGAACGACATGACCGGATCGAAAAACTGACCGAACATGTGCTCAGCCGCGCCGTGCAGGTTGCAGCCATGCTGAATGCCAGCGGCCGACGTTTCGACATGGCGGTCAACCTGTCGCCACGCTTGATCGGGCATGCCAACCTTAAGCCGATGGTGGTGCAGACGCTGCGCCAACATGGGCTTTCCGCCGAACGGCTCATTTTGGAGATCACCGAAACGGCAGCGATGTCGAGCGCTTCAAGTGCGATGCAGGAATTGAAGGACCTTCGCGCCATTGGGGTGCAACTGTCGATCGATGATTACGGCACCGGCTTTTCGACGCTCGACTATCTCAAGCGCTGCCCCGCAACCGAACTCAAGATTGATCGGAGCTTTGTTAAGATGCTGGCCACGAGCCGTTCCGACCGCATCATGGTCAACTCGACGATCGAGCTGGCTCACTCATTAGGAGAGGAAGTGGTGGCGGAAGGCGTTGAGGACAACGAGACCTTGCAGCTGCTTGCCCAGATGGGATGTGACAAGGCGCAAGGCTATCTGATCGCGCGTCCGATGCCCTATGAAGGCCTGGTCGAATTTCTAGCCAATTACCGACCTGCCAAAGCCGCCTGATACCATCTAACCGAGGCGATGTTGCCTGATCCAATCTGCTGTTGCCACCCTGAAGGCGGCCCACCGCGCGATTCACAATAGCAACATAAGTTAATCGCTTGTTGGTCATTTAGGATTCTGTTAACCTTGTTTACTGGATGCAGAGTGAAATGTGCATCCGAAACAAGGAGGCTATAATGGCAAAGCGTACCAACAAGCCGGTCCGCGGCTTCTGGGACTGGGTCCTCGGCGGCGGCTGGAATTAAGCCAGAAAATACTGGTTTAACAATCATTTGACCCCGGCTCTGCCGGGGTCATTTTTTTGCAGCGCGTTACAATGTTAGATATCTGGTCTGCCCGATCAAACCGGCACGACGCGGCGGCAACGCATGAAGTGGCTGCATGACTGATTCGGAAATTCGTTGCGAATCAAGCAGTTCAAAGGTTAATGTTCGTTGTTTGTTTCAAACAGAAATTAACCTTTTGGCTTAGCTGCCATCCGGTTAGTTGCCCTGAAAATTAGGTGATCGCTTTTCCAGTATGGCATCAATGGCTTCATGGTGATCAGACATCTGTTGCAAGACGCCCTGCCAAATCGCTGCCTGATCAAGATGTTCCGCAAGTGTTACATCTCGCGCGTCCTTTAACAGACGCTTGGATCTACGAATGGCTGCAGGCGGATATTGTGCGACCTGCCGCGCCAGCGACCGCGCCCGTGACTGCAGGTCAGCCGCATCGACCACCTCTGACACCAGCCCGTAACGCTCTGCCTTGGCGGCATCGATAAACTCACCGGTCAGCAGCATCTGGCTGGCGCGCGCCATTCCGATGGTGCGCGGCAGCAGCCAGGCGCCGCCATCGCCGGGGATGATCCCGACCCGCAGGAAGCTTTCGGCGAACACCGCATCGTCCGCAGCGATGCGGATATCGGCCATGCACGCCAGATCGCAGCCCGCGCCAATGGCATGGCCGTTGATCGCCGCGATGACCGGCACCGACATGCGGTCCATCGCCAATGGAATGCGCTGGATCTGGGTGCGGTACCAGTGTTCGATCTCCAGAGGCGTCATATGCTGCTCTGCGGTCAGCGCCTTGATATGCTTGATGTTGCCGCCCGAGCAAAAGCTTGCCCCCGCGCCGGTCAGGATGACGCAATCGATGTCCGGGTCGGCGTCTGCCGCCTCCAGCGCGGCAACCAATGCGGCGATGACCTCTTCAGACAGTGCGTTGCGCGCCTCGGGCCGGTTGAGGGTGATGGTCGCAACGCGCTCGGCGGCCGCAAACAGCACCGCCGGATTGTCGACAACCGCCTCGCGCTGACGTGTGTCCGCATAGCTTCCGCCATAGAACAGCAGCGGCGGCTTGCCTTCGCTCTCATAGTCCTGCACCTCGCCGACCATGATGATGTGATCGCCGCCCTCATAGCGATAGCGGGTTTCGCACACGAGCCTTGCCGAACAGCCCTGGATCCGCGGCGGCCCGATGGTGCCGACGTCCATCCCGGCGAATTTGTCGCTCACCTGCGATGCAAACAGGTTGGCCAGCGCGTCCTGATCGCTTGCCAGCACATGCACCGCAAAGTGGCTTGCGGCATCGAACACCGGCATCGAGCGCGCGCTTTTCGCCAGCGACCAGAGCACCAGCGGCGGATCGAGCGAGACTGAATTGAAGCTGTTGGCGGTGACACCAACGGCGTGCCCGTCATCAGCGCGCGCGGTCACGATGGTTACACCGGTGGCAAATTGCCCCAGCGCATTGCGGAAGGTCTTGGGGTCAAAATGCGCCATGGCTCACCGAATAGCCTTTCCGCCCCCGCAAAGGCAATCGCGACGTCCTTGCAACAAAGCGCTTGGCCGGATCAAGCCTGCAATGTTAGACTTTCGCGTTTGCAACATGTGCGGGGGGCGGCATAGGCATGAGCGGTGAATTTGAGGCGGCAGGCGCAATTACCGACGCGGCGATATGGTCGCGCACGGCTGAACCTGTTGCCGGCGAAGCGCATGACCACGTGATCGGCAACTGCCTGAACTGCGGGACCCCGCTGGCCGGACCGCATTGCCATAGTTGCGGCCAGGCCGGCCATGTTCATCGATCGATCTCGGCCTTCTGGCATGACATCCTGCACAGCGTGCTGCACTTTGACGGCAAGTTCTGGAACACGCTGCCGCTGCTGGTGTGGAAGCCGGGCGAGCTCACCCGCCGATATATCGAGGGCGAGCGCGCCAAGTTTATCAGCCCGATGGCGCTGTTCCTGTTCGCGATCTTCATGATGTTTGCGATCTTCTCATACATCGGTTCGCCAAATTTCACTGGCGATAAAAGCGCGTCGTCCGGGCCTGACAACATGAACATCGTCAGCATCAACGACTGGCGCAGCGAGATGCGCACCGCGATGGCCGATCTTGAAGCGCAGGTTATCAAGGAAGAGGCCGCGCTGGCCTTGCTCGACCCTGCATCGGACGAACACCGCACAAAGCTGAATGCCTTGAGTGAGATCAAGAACGAGGTCAACGGCCTGTCGTTCGCCACCGAAGGCAGGGCGCGTTATCCCGACGCGCTGCAAGGCGATGGCACCGGCGTGCGCGGGCTCGATATGAGCGATGACATCAACACCGGGTGGCCCGTATTCGACAACTGGCTGCGCAAAGCGATCAAAAAGGCCAACAAGAACCCTGATCTGCTGTTATACAAGCTCCAGTCGAACGGCTACAAGTTCGCATGGTTGCTGATACCGTTGTCGATTCCGTTCGTCTGGCTGGTGACGATCGGCAAGCGCGGGCATCGCTTCTATGACCATGCGGTGTTCACCACCTATTCGATTGCGTTCATGTCGCTGCTGTTCATCGTCATGACTTTGTCAGTCAAGTTCAACATCCTTCCCGATGTAATCATTCCGCTGGCGGTATTGTTCGCGCCATTTCACATGTATCGGCAACTGCGTCATGCCTATGGCTCATCGCGGCTCGGTGCGGTGCTCAGATTGAGCCTGCTGCTGCTGTTCACCTCGATTGTAGCGTTGTTGTTCCTGCTGACGCTGATCACGCTGGGCCTGATTGGCTGAGCAGCCCGCTTGAGCCGCCCCTCAGCCGCCGAAGAACCGCCGTTTGATATCATCGGCGAGCCGCGCGGGGCGCAGCGTCTGGGCATCGATACAGCACCAGCTCGACTTGACCTCGGCCAGCACATCTTCGCCCCGGCGAATGATCGTCTCATAGAACGCCCGCGCGCCATGGACCTTTTCAAGCACCACCGTCGCGATCACCTCATCGTCGAGGAACGCAGGCTTGCGATAGGTAATCTCGTGCTTGAGCGCGACCCACAAATGCTCGGCTACTGCCTGCGGTGGCGCGATCGCCTGCCAGTGCGCCACCACCGCATCCTGCACCCATTTGAGATAATGGGCATTGTTGACATGCCCCATGAAATCAATCTCGGACGGGTCTACAGAAATCGGGTGGTCGTGGCTGATGGCGCGCGCATGCATTCCCTTTAGATAATAACGATTTTGCTGGAGCGGAAGTGCCCAGCCGACAATCTTTCACTCGCTTCACCGTGGATGTTGCGCTGCCGCAACGACGCAGCCCCGTTATATTTTTGTCATCACACCGTAATGCATCCGCCCCCGAGACGTCACCGGCCGACATTAGCGGCATTTTTATCACGTCTTGTAGGGGGGCATTTCATGACACTCATTTTTCGCGCGGCCAAATCGGTTTCTTATCGCAGCCTCGCATTGGCTCTGGTGTTGGGCGCTGGCACCATCGCCACCCCGGCACTGGCTGGCGAAGTCACCGGCACGGTTACAGATATCGATGCCACCCGCGCCCTGCAGGCAGTTGATGTCCGCATTGTCGAACTTAACCGCACCGCCACGACTTCGCGCGACGGCAGCTTCCGCTTCACGGACATTCCGGCAGGGACCTACACGCTGGAAGCGCGTTATGTCGGCGCGCCCTTATTCACCACCAGTGTCTCGGTGGACGATACGGGCATTGTCGCTGTGCCGGTGCGACTGGGTATCGCTGATGGCAATGAAATTCTGGTGATCGGCCAGGCCGCAAACCAGGCCAGCGCGCTTTCTCGTCAGCGCGCCGCCGATGGTGTCAGCAGCGTGCTGACCCGCGATGCGATCGGCCAGTTTCCTGACCAGAACGTTGCCGAATCGCTGCGCCGACTGCCCGGCCTCAACATTCTGAACGATCAGGGCGAGGGTCGCTTTGTTGCGGTCCGCGGTCTTGACCCCAACCTCAACTCGACATCGGTCAATGGAGTGCGCGTACCCTCGCCCGAAGGCGATGTCCGCTCGGTTGCGCTCGATGTGATATCCAGCGACATTATCGAATCGATCGAGGTCAAAAAATCGCTGACGCCTGACATGGACGGCGATACCATCGGTGCCTCGATCGAGATCAATACCACCAGTGCCTTTGACCGCAAGAAAGACCTGTTTTCGCTCAAGGCTGAAGGCAGCTACAATGATCTTGCGAACACCCTCAC
>NZ_JBGTFM010000307.1:0-5942 GCF_041747255.1 Blastomonas sp.
GGCGACCCCGCGCCGGTGGTGCGCGGCGCGGCGGTCTGGGCGCTGGCGCAGCTTGATGCACCGCTGTTCCACATGGAACAGTCGAGACGCTTGGCCGATGAAGCCGATGAACAGGTGATCGCCGAATGGCAGCAAGGCTACACCCTTGCCGATTGCGCGACGCACAGCTAGGCGCTTGTCAGACATGCCGCCGCAGCTTGACCATATCCGCACCTGGATCTTCGATCTGGATAACACGCTCTATCCGGCGGAGACCGACCTGTTCGCGCTGATCGACGCGCGGATGGGCACGTTTATCGCCGATCTGTTGTCGGTTGACGCGCAGGAGGCGCGGCGCATCCAGAAGGATTATTATTACCGGCACGGCACCACGCTTGCCGGGCTGATGCGCGATCATGCCGTTGATCCGCACCATTTCCTCGATTTCGTGCACGATATTGACCTGTCGCGGATCCGGCCCTGTGCCACTACCGCCGCAGCGCTGACAACGCTGCCAGGGCGCAAGCTGGTGTTCACCAACGGCGATGCGCGCTATGCTCAGCGGGTGTTGGCAAAGCTGGGGCTGGACACGCATTTTGAGGCGATTCACGACATTCATGCCGCGCAATACCGGCCCAAGCCGCACGATGCCGCCTATGCCAGCCTGATCGACACGTTGCAGGTCGATCCAGCATCGGCGCTGTTTGTCGAGGACATCGCGCGCAATCTGAAGCCCGCGAAGGCGCTTGGCATGACCACCATCTGGCTGAACAACGGATCGGATGGCGGCACGCACGATGCCGATCACGATTATATCGACCATGAAATCAGCGCGCTCGATGCCTGGCTCGGCGCGCTCACCGGGGAGACTGCATGATGACCAGCACGCTGCAAGCCTTTATCGATGCCGCATGGGATGGCCGCGACACACTCGATACCAGCCCCGAAAGCGCGGTGCGCGGTGCGGTGAAGGATGTGCTGAGCCTGCTCGACAGCGGCGGAGTGCGTGTGGCCGAGCCCGATGGCAGCGGCGGCTGGCAGGTCAACCAGTGGCTCAAGAAGGCCGTGCTGCTTTCCTTCCGGCTGAACCCGATGGAGGAGATCAGCGGCGGCCCCGGCGGCGCGATCTGGTGGGACAAGGTGCCGAGCAAGTTCGCCGGTTGGGAAAGCGCCCAATTCCGCCAGGCGGGCTTTCGCGCCGTGCCCGGTGCCATCGCGCGCTATGGATCGTTCATCGCCAAGGACGCGGTGCTGATGCCCAGCTTCGTCAATATCGGCGCGCATGTCGGCGAAGGCACGATGGTCGACACCTGGGCGACGGTCGGCAGCTGCGCGCAAATCGGCCGCAATGTCCACATCTCGGGCGGCGCGGGCATAGGCGGTGTGCTGGAGCCGCTGCAGGCCGGGCCGGTGATCATTGAGGACGGCGCGTTCATCGGCGCGCGTTCCGAGGTGGCGGAAGGCGTGATCGTCGGCGAGGGCGCGGTGCTTTCGATGGGCGTATATCTGGGCGCATCGACCAAGATCGTCGACCGCGCCACCGGCGAGGTCCATTATGGCAAGGTGCCGCCATTTGCGGTCGTCGTGCCCGGTGCAATGCCCGGCAAGCCGCTGCCCGACGGCAGCCCCGGCCCCTCGCTCTATTGCGCGGTGATCGTCAAGACCGTGGACGCGCAGACCCGCTCGAAGACCGGGATCAACGAGCTGCTGCGCAGCTGAGGACACTAAATCCTCGCCTTTAAGGGGAGGCGGATCGCCGCAGGCGAGACGGAGGGGTGTCCACTTTGGAGAGAGGGCGTCACCCCTCCACCGTTCACTGCGCGAACGGTCCCCCTCCCCTTGCAGGCGAGGATTTGGAGACGATAGGGGCGAGCGCATTGCTGCGCCCGCCCCAGTCCTTTGCGACCCAAAGGATTGCGTGCTGTCGATCCTGACGGACCGGAAAATTCAGCGGTAAAAGACGTGATTATCGATGGATGCCATGCGCGTCAGGCGCCAGCCCGGCGAGACGTGGCGGGCGTGGAAGAACAGCGCGCCTTCAACCGGGCTCTCCCAATGGTCGTTCAGCGCGATCTGCGAAATGGCAACTGCATGCGCCCAGGCCTTGCTGCCGGCGGGGATGGCGGGCATCCGGCCACCGCGTACGAACGAAAACTGGCTCTTTTGGTAAACAACACCGCAAATGCTGTTGGGAAAACGCGGCGAATCGCGGCGCTCAAGCACGACCTTTGCGACCGCCAGCTGGCCGTTGAGCGTTTCGCCCTTCGATTCGAAATACACGGTGCTGGCAAGGCAGCGCAGTTCCGGGTCCATCGATGCGGGAATGCTGTGCTGCGACACCAGCTGGGCGAGCGTCTCCGCCTGGATTGGCGGACGTACCGTCTGGGTGTCGATTTGCTGGATGGTCTGCACGGTCTGGATCGTCTGCACCGTCTGCACCGGGGCATCACCGTTGGCGTTGACGGCGGCGGTCTGGTCAGACTCGGCAGCAGGGGTCTCGGTTGAGGCCGCGGGCACCGGTTGGATCAGGTCAGCGATCAGCGGCGTTGCAAAGGCGGCGGAGGCATCGGTCAGGGTAAAGGTGGCAATCGTGTAAACTGCTACAGCTACCGCACTGGCAGCCTTTAAAATCTTGCTCATCGAAGTCTTTAGCTGTGCGGTTGGTCGCCATTGGCAAGAGACGATAGTTGCATCATGGCCATGTCTGGTCCGATGCGCCGCTCTTGCCGGCTTCCCCCCGTCTGCGTGCTAGCCCGATCCCTGGAGTGGAACCTTTTGGACCGCCTGCGCGTTCAAGTGAGCAGCCCCCTGATTGTGCACCGCAACAAAGTCAATCACACTGACCTAATATTGCGTCCAACTGTGCCGCGTTGGCGACATCCAGTTCAATCGCCCAAAGATCCGGGTCCTGTGTGCCCCTGCGCGCCAGATATGCGGACAACTCGCCCTTGTTTGCAATATCAGCCGCGTTATCGGTCCAGATTTCCTGCCAGTGAGCGGACCCGTCCAGATTGGAAATTCGTTCAAGAACAGTGTTTTGCCCGCCGCGAATGGTACGAATCACCAAAATCGCGCCCGAGACGGCGTCACCTTTTTTGACCACTGTGGCAAAGCCGCCCGCGCCCTGGGTGAGCCGTTTGAGCGCTTCGATTCGCATATGCGCAGCCAAACGCGGCGGGATCATGTGCCGGCATAGCCATCAAGCCCCGACAGCGGGATATGCGAGCGCATGAACGTGCCGGTGCCGCGCGCGATCTCTTCGCCGTCGCTGTCGACCAGCCGCGACTCGCCGACGAACACCCGCCTGCGCCCGCTGACCCAGTGGCCTTCGGCATGCACCGGTCCGGCACGCACCGGGGCGGTGAAATGCAGGTTGAAGGCGGTGGTCAGCAGGAATCGGTCGGTGACCAGCGCGTTGCAGGCATAAAAAGCAGCGTCATCGAGCATCTTGAAATACAAGGTGCCGTGCGCGGCGCCTGCGGCATGGAAATAGTCCTGCGTCACATCGAAATCGATCCGTGCCCGGCCATCGCCGGTGATTGAAAGCCGCGAGGGAAAAAAGCGGTTGATCGATGCCGCCGCATACAGCCGTTCCAGTGCCCGATAATGCGCCAGCGCCCCCGCCTCTGCCTGCTTGGCAGGCTTATGCCCGCCAGATTCAGGCCCAGCCACTTCAGGCCCAGTCTCTTCAGGCAGCGTCACGGTCCAGCTCGGCTGTGACCAGCGCATAGACGGTGCCGGGATCATCGGTGCCCTTGATCTTGGCCAGCGTCTTTTCATCACGGGTCAACCGCGAGATGTGCGCAAGCGCCTGCAGATGCACCGCTCCGGTCGCAACCGGCGAAATGAGCGCGATCACCAGATCGACCGGCAGATTGTCGATGGCGCCAAAATCAATCGCCTTGCCCAGCCGCAGCAGCACCGCCACCGATCGGTCGATCCCGTCAATCTTGCCGTGGGGAATGGCAACACGCCGCCCGAAGCCGGTGGAGCCCAAGGTTTCGCGCTCCAGCAGGCAGGCGAGCACCGCCTGCTTGTCGAGCCCATAGCAGTGGCTGAACTGTTCAGCAGCGAGTTCAAGCGCATGCTGCTTATCGGCCACGCGCGCCGATATCAGCACTGCCTGCTTGTCCAGTTCAAACCATGCCATGATCGTCGTCATCTCGATATGTAGCCGGGCGCACCGTTGCGGTGCGGCCGGGGTTAGCATTGGGTATCGCGCGGCCATGCCGCTGTTGCTGGACGATGCAATGCTTCATCTGACCAGCGTGTCGCGGCGCGCCATGCACCAGATTGCCTCAAAAGCCAAGAGCCGCAGTGCTGTACCGCACTGCCATCACAAGATCGTCAGTGCGGTTCAACCCAGCCGATCGAACCATCGGGGCGGCGATAGACCATATTGTGACGGCCAGTGCCCGAATTCTTGAACAGCAGGGCGTTTGTGTTGCGCAGATCAAGCATCATCACCGCATCCGACACGGTGGATTCGGGCACATCGACCCGGGTTTCGGCAATCACCACCGGCGCATCACCGGGTTCAACCTCTTCACTGCCGCCATCGAACACCACATAGGCCGCATCTTCCTCCCGCGCCGCGTGTTGGATCTGTTCATGACGACCTTTCAAGCGGCCCATATAGCGGCGCAGCTGTTTTTCGATCTTGTCCGCAGCGCCATCGAAGGAGACATGCGCATCGGGCGCCAGCCCGTGGCCTTTCAGGATCAGGCCCTGCATCACATGGGTGACGATGTCGCACTGAAACTGGTCATGCGGCCCGCGCCCGAAGGTGACATTCGACGACAACGCCTTTGAAAAATATTTCTCGACAATCGCATTAAGCCGGTCGGCGACATGCACCTTGAGCGCCTCGCCGGTATCGACCTGATGACCTGAAACACGAATGTCCATGATGTTCTCCATTTCTGGGCGCTGGCCGGACGGGATGGCGGGCCAGGCCGGACAGATATCGCCCTGCGCGAAGCAACAGGGCCGGGGCAGTGGGTGTCATATCCTCCTTGTTACAAGCGGGTGCTTAACGCGCGGACAGCCAGAGTGGCTGCTCGATCTTGGCAATAAAGTCTGCGTGCGCCGCAAGCTCTTCAGCGGTTGGCGCAAACGGGCGTGGCAGGCGGTGCGGGCGAGGGGTTGAGGGCACCAAATGCAGCCGCGCGCCTCCCGGCGATGCCTCCGATATCTCCTCTGATAGCCCCAGCCCGATCTGCCGCCCACCGGTAAGCTCGATATAGACCTGCGCCAACAGTTCGGCATCTAGCAGCGCGCCGTGCAGCACGCGGTGACTGCGGTCGACGCCGAAGCGTTTGCACAACGCATCGAGGCTGGCTGGCGATCCGGGAAACTTTGACCGCGCCATCGCGACGGTATCAACCACGCGGGTCATCGCGATGGGACCGGCCCCGACCCGTCCCAGCTCGGCATTCAGAAAGCGCATATCGAACCCGGCATTGTGCGCAACCAGCTGCGCATCGCCCAGAAAGGTCAGCAGGTCTTCGGCGCGCGCACCAAACAGCGGCTTGTCGGCCAGAAACACATCGGCCAGGCCGTGCACCCGCTCGGCTTCGGGAGGCATCGGCATCTGCGGGTTGAAATAGGCATGGAAGGTGCGGCCTGTTGCGATCCGCCCCACCATTTCGATGCAGCCGATTTCCACCATCCTGTGCCCTTCATCGGGGGACAGGCCGGTGGTTTCGGTGTCGAAGATGATCTCTCTCATTTCAGTGAGTATTGGCGCGATTTGTTCATCGCGCAAGAGACGAGCGTATATCGCTGATCAAGCGGCGCACCGCCTGCCGGGTGGCAAGCCTGGTGCCGCCGGTCGGGATGACATGATCGGCAAGGCGGCGCTTGATGTGATCGGCCAGCTGCAGCTTGCGGATCTGGCGCAGCCGCGCCGCTGTCATCCCCGGCCGCGCGAGCACGCGCTGGCGCTGCTGCCATGGCAGATC
>NZ_JBGTFM010000308.1:0-4154 GCF_041747255.1 Blastomonas sp.
CCATCAATGCGCGAGGCGTGCAGGCCATGCGCCAGCGCCACCGCAACCGGTGCGCAGCTGTCCCACTCATACTGCCCGCCCGAATGCAGGTAGACATCAGCCTCACCCCGCACGATTGCCATTGCCTTGGCACCGGCGGAGCCCATCGGGATCAGCGTTGCGCCCAGCCGCTCGGCTATTGCCACCGCTTCAGCGGGCGGACGCGTCCGCGACACCACGAACCGCAAGGGTTCGCCGGACGCGGGCAGCGCACCAGGCCGATCGGAACGCAGCACCGCGCCAAGCCCCGGCAGCGCCACTGCGCCAACACACGCCACCCCGTCGATGGCCAGCGCGACATGCACCGCCCAGTCGTCACGCCGCTCACTATATTCGCGCGTGCCATCGAGCGGATCGACGATCCAGACGCGGCGATGGCCGAGCCGCGCGCCATCGCAAAGCCGCTCCTCTGACAGCAGGCCATCGTCCGGGCGGTGCGCCAGCAGCTGCGATACCAGCCAGTCGTTGGCGATCCGGTCACCCTCGGCCCCCAATGCCTTGCCATCAACCGCTCCGCCCCCGCGCAATTTCAGCAACATTCCCCCCGCTTCCCCGGCTAGTGCGGCTGCGAGCGCGGCATCGGCGGCAAGATCGCTCACAGGTCGGGACTCCACAATCCGACGATATGCTCGACGATCATGTCGGCGGCCTGTTCGGGTGTCATCCGGGTCGTGTCGATATGAAATTCAGGGTTAAGGGGCGGCTCATATGGGCTGTCGATGCCGGTAAAGTTCTTGAGCGCTCCGCTGCGCGCCTTTTTGTAAAGCCCCTTCACATCGCGCCGCTCCGCCTCGGCGAGCGGCGTATCAACGAAAATCTCGACGAAGCGGTCAGGCCCGAGCATGGACCGCACCATATCGCGTTCCGCGCGGAACGGCGAGATAAACGCGGTGAGCACGATCAATCCGGCATCGGTCATCAGCTTTGTGACCTCGCCCACCCGGCGGATGTTTTCCACCCGGTCGGCATCGGTAAAACCCAGATCCCTGTTGAGGCCGTGGCGGACATTGTCGCCATCGAGCAGGAAGCTATGACACCCATGCGCAAACAGCTTTTTCTCGACAATATTGGCGATCGTCGACTTGCCCGATCCCGACAGGCCGGTGAACCATAGCACGCGGGGGGTCTGGCCCTTTTGTGCGGCATGCGCCCCTGGCCCGATATCGACGGCCTGCCAGTGGACATTGTCCGCACGGCGCAACGCGAAATTGATCATACCCGCCGCCACGGTCGCGTTGGTTACCTTGTCGATCAGGATGAAGCCGCCGAGCGTGCGGTTTTCGGCATAGGGCGCAAACACTATCGGCCGGTCAGTGGTCAGCGTTGCGACGCCGATGGCATTGAGCGCGAAGGTCTTTGCCGCCAGCCGTTCCATGGTGTTGACGTCGACCTGATATTTGGGCGCCTGCAGCGTGGCCGCGACGGTTTTCGTTCCGATTTTCAGCCAATAAGCGCGGCCCGGCAGCATATCGGCATCATCCATCCAGACGATGGTCGTCTCGAACTGGTCGGCGCTCTGCGGTGACGCATCTGCGGCGGCGATGACGTCACCCCGGCTGCAATCGACTTCATCGGCGAGCATCAGCGTGACCGACTGGCCGCCAACCGCGTGCTCCAGATCGCCATCCAGCGTCACGATCCGCGCGATGGCGCTGGTCTTGCCCGAAGGCAACACGCGCACCGGATCACCGGGCTTCACCGACCCACTAGCAATCAGTCCTGAAAACCCGCGAAAATCGTGGGTAGGCCGGTTGACCCATTGCACCGGCATGGCGAAGGGCTGCGTCAGTCCTGCGGTCTGGTCCAGCGGCACGGTTTCAAGGTGCGGAAGCAGCGCGGACCCCGCATACCAAGGCATGTTGGCGCTTGCCGTGGTGATGTTGTCGCCGCGAAAGCCCGATATTGGCAGCGCGGTGAAGGCGTCAATGCCGATGCTGGCGGCGAACGCGGTATAGTCGGCGACGATCTCGTCAAAGCGGGTCTTGTCGTAACCGACCAGATCCATCTTGTTGACCGCCAGCACGATGTTGCGGATACCGATCAGCTGGCACAGATAGCTGTGCCGCCGCGTCTGGGTGAGCAGTCCCTTGCGCGCATCGACCAGAATGACCGCAAGGTCTGCGGTCGAGGCACCGGTGACCATATTGCGCGTATATTGTTCGTGCCCAGGCGTGTCGGCAACGATGAACTTGCGCTTTTCGGTCGCGAAATAGCGATAGGCGACATCGATGGTAATGCCTTGTTCGCGCTCTGCGGCCAGGCCATCGACAAGCAGCGCGAAGTCGATCTCCTGCCCCTGTGTACCCGCGCGCTTGCTGTCGGCCTCCAGCGCGGCGAGGTGGTCTTCGAAGATCATCTTGCTGTCATACAGCAGCCGCCCGATCAGCGTCGACTTGCCATCGTCTACACTGCCACAGGTGATAAACCGCAGCAGCGTCTTGTGCTGGTGCTGCTCAAGATAGGCTTCGATGTCGGAGGCGATCAGGTCGTCGGTCTTGTATGTCACGCCCATGTCAGCGCTGCCCGATGCAGGGTGCGAATGCGCGGCGGGCTGGGGAACGCATCAGAAATAACCCTCCTGCTTTTTCTTCTCCATGCTGGCGGCGTCATCATGGTCGATGGCGCGCCCCTGCCGCTCCGATGTGGTGGTGAGCAGCATTTCCTTGATCACCTCGGGCAAAGTGGTGGCACGGCTTTCCACCGCTCCGGTGAGCGGATAGCAGCCCAGGGTGCGAAAGCGGATCCAGCGCTCGACCGGTTGCTCGCCGGGGTGCAGGCGAAACCGATCATCATCGACCATCAGCAGCATGCCGTCGCGCTCGACGGTCGGGCGCGGCGCGCTGAAATAAAGCGGTACGATCGCGATCCCCTCAAGGTGAATATACTGCCAGATGTCGAGCTCGGTCCAGTTGCTGATCGGGAACACGCGCATGCTTTCGCCCTTGGCCTTGCGCGCATTGTAAAGGCTCCACAGTTCGGGACGCTGGCTCTTTGGGTCCCAGCGGTGGCTGGCAGAGCGGAACGAGAATACGCGCTCCTTGGCGCGGCTCTTTTCCTCGTCGCGGCGCGCCCCGCCGAATGCGGCATCAAAGCCATGTAGGTCGAGCGCCTGTTTGAGTCCTTCGGTTTTCCACATATCGGTGTGCAACGCGCCATGATCGAACGGATTGATGCCGCGTGCCTTAGCATCTGGGTTCTGGTGGACGAGCAGGTCCATGCCCGCATCCCGCGCCGCCTTTTCGCGCAGATCGTACATTGCGCGGAACTTCCACGTCGTATCGACATGCAGCAGCGGGAACGGCGGCGGCGACGGATAAAAGGCCTTGCGTGCCAGATGCAGCATTACGGCTGAATCCTTGCCGACCGAATAGAGCATCACCGGCTTTGCGGCCTCAGCCGCCACCTCGCGCATGATGTGGATGCTGTCTGCCTCAAGGCGTTGCAGGTGAGTCAAGAAGCCGCGGGCTGGGTGCGTCATCGCCATTCTATCAAACGAGCGGCACGATTTTCGCGCCGATCGCATCGCTTTAGCCGCATCCGCGGCCCAGGGCGACAACGTGAAAATTGTTCCCGTGGAAAGGAAGACTTTACAGCCAGATCTCGACTGCGATCCAAGCATGCCTTGAGACAGTTGTCGCCAGCATCAGCCAAAAAAAGGGGAGGTCTTGCGACCCGCCCCCAATTTTCAAGCCTGTTAAACCCGTTCGGTACTAAACCCGCAGCTTGCCTCTAGGTTGCTAAAAAGCGCGCGGTGTGGGCCAAGCGGGTTCAGTAGCCGCTCCTTACAACCAGGCGGGGCCGAATGCAAAAACGCATCAAAACCAAACAGAAAGGCGGCGCTCCCTGGGAAGCGCCGCCTTTAGTGTTACGGCTGAGCCTTAATGAAGGATCAGAACTTTGCTTCGGCACCCACGTAGAAGAACCGACCAACGTTGTCATAAATGCCCGAACCAAAACCAGTACCGTCGAGGCCTAGCGGCGGCTGACGGTCGGTGAGGTTATCAACACCACCGTAGAAGCGGAACTGATCGGTCACGTCAACCGCAGCGCGGATGTTGTGATAGACCACGCGCGGGTAGAATTCGCGCGGGAAGGCATCCGGGTTGGTCGGCGGA
>NZ_JBGTFM010000309.1:0-2068 GCF_041747255.1 Blastomonas sp.
TTCCTCGCGCGCCTCATCAATGCCGGCAACATCCTGAAAGGTCACCTTGCCAGACTTTTCGGTAAGCAGCTTGGCCTTGGACTTACCAAAACCCATCGCGCCCGAAGCGCCGCCGCCCTTCTGCACCTGTCGCAGCACGAAGAACGCAATGGCGATGATCAGGATGAACGGCAAGGATTGTAGCAGGATATACATCAGCAGACTGGTCTGCTCGGGAGCCTTGCCGCTGTAATCAACACCCTTTTCTTCGAGCAGCGGAATGAGCGTGGGATCGCTTTCAACCCGCACCGCAGAAAAGCTCTCGTCGTTGATATAGGTGCCGGTAACACGGTCGGGCGCAATCAGCACGTTCTTGACCTGCCCGTCAGCGACCCGGTCACGAAATGTGGAATAGCTGATTGCACTGCCACGCTCGGTGGTGCCGCGCGTATCGATGAGTGATACCACCACCAGCAGACCGACGATCACCCCTGCCCAGATGAGCATGTTCTTGATCCAGCCGTTCTGGTTGGCGTTGGGATCCTGATCGTCGTTCATTGATACAGCCTTTGCGGGAGTGGATTGTGATCAAGATAAGCAGCAAATCCTGAATGACAACATAATCTAAAGCGATTCCAGCGCACGCCCGTTGTGGTCGGTCGCAAATCAGGACGGATTGTCGTCCTCGCCCCGTTTGCCGCGCGGCGGAGCGGCGCTAAACCACCAGACATCACTGCCTTCGCTCACGTGGCACAGCACATTGCCGACCATTGCCTGCCCGCCTGTGTGCAACGACGCGAGCAGCCGGTCAATTGCGGGTCCACGCGGCGCACATCCAGGCTCAATACGCTGCAAGCATGCGATCACCAGCCGACGCAGCAACGCCGCCGGATACGCGCCTCGCACCAACCCGATGCGCCCAGCTTCGTCGATGATTGCGTCGGCTGCCAGCGTCTCCGCCGCCCAGTCGAGCGCGTCGGCGGCTTCTGCCAACGCGGCGGCAGAACGCACCGCCGCCAGCGGATCAACCGCATCAAACCCGGCGAGCGCGGCGCGCATCCGCACCCGGTCAAAATCTCGGTTGATATTGCTGGGGTCTTCTACATGCGGCAGCGAATGCGCCTCGCACCACTGTGCCAGCTCTGCCTTGCGAAAACCCAGCAGCGGCCGGATGACGTTTCCATTGCGCGCGCGCACTCCGGCCAGCCCGTCCACACCTGATCCGCGCGCCAGCCGCATGAGCATGGTTTCCAGCTGGTCATCGGCGTGGTGCCCGGTGACGATCCATCGTGCTGCGATGCTGCCTGCATGTGCCTGCAACAGGTGATAGCGCGCATCTCGCGCTGCCGATTGCAGATTGCCGCTGATCGGCTGGCGGGGCGTCAAAATGGCGTGAGGCAGCGCAAAGCTGGCGCAATGTGCGGCGACCAGTCGCGCTTCATCGGCTGAACCGGCGCGCAACTGGTGATCGACCGTCGCCACCGCGACCGACCCGGTCCAGCTGTGGCGGACCAGATCAAGCAGCGCCATGCTGTCCGGTCCGCCCGACACCGCCAGCAACAGGCTGTCGCTCGTCCCGCCGGTCAGCGCGACCAGCGCCGCCTGGCAGCGCGCTACGCCCGCGTCATCGACATCCGGCACTGCGGCGTCCCGCCGCCAGCCGCGTCGACAGCCTGCCGGTTGCCGCATCGGGAAACACTTCGGCAAGTTCGGAAAAGGCGACGCAGGCCTTGGGCTTCTCGTTCAGCTTGACCAGCGCCTCGCCCAGAAAATAGAGGCTGTCAGGCGCACGGTCACCCTTGGGGCTTTTTTCGTAATTTTCTGCAAACGCCTTGGCAGCGGCACTGGGTTTGCCATCATCCAGATAGGCGCGGCCGAGCAGATTGCGGGCATAACTGATGCGGGCGTGGCGGGGGTGCTTGTCGACCGTGGTTTTTAGCTGTGTCTGCGCCTCGGGCATGAACTTGGCTTCCCACAGCCGATAGCCATAGGTGTAGTCATCATCGAACGCGTCACCGGTCTGCGGCTTGAGGATCGCCGTAACCGCCGCGATGCGCTCAACGCTCGGCGCAGCGGCGGCAGCAGCAGC
>NZ_JBGTFM010000310.1:0-5808 GCF_041747255.1 Blastomonas sp.
CCATCGGATCGGGCGAACTGCCGTTCTGTGTCAGGATGTCGAGCTGAAGCGCATCGGGCCACCAGTCGCGATTGGTGCGACCGAGCAACGAGCGCACGCCGCCGTCGCTGGCTGAAAACGGGCAATTGCCGCCCATACCACTTGTCTTCATGTCCATTCGTCATCTCCCCATTATTGATGCCACAATGAAGGTGATTTGACGTGCACAAAAATGACGAAATTCTATCAGTCTGATCGAGAAAATCGATCGAGAATCCTTGCTCATTAGAGCTACCATGTTACGAAGTCGGCGATGGCGATGGTTGCCATGAAGGTCTGCTGCCCGCACGCAGTCGGTTTCACAAAAAACCGGTAGCTGATGCCATCAATCTGGGTCCTGGGATGCGAGTAGCGAATGGTTGATCGAGAGAGACTAACGGAATCTGGCGGGTTTAAGATTGTATTTAGCCAGCTTGTCATAAATCGTTTTGCGGGGCGTTTGCAGAAGATCCTGAAGCCTTGTTATATCACCGCAACATTGCTGGAGCGCATCTTCAAGCACAGTGCGTTCAAAATCGGCGATGATCTGTTGCAGGCTTCGCTGTCCTTGGGTCACTGCAAGGTCTGGGCCGATGTCGGACAGGCCTAGCACGAAGGCACGGGCGTAGCCGCTTAGTTCGTGCAGGTTTCCGGGCCAGCCATAGGCCTGAACAAATCGCCACTGTGCTTCGCCAATGGTTTGTGGCTCCTGTTCAAGCTGGCGAGCGTGCTGCACAACGAAATGCCGGAACAGTTCTGGGATATCCTCACGCCGTGCTGACAACGGCGGCAATTCGATGCGAACCCCGCCCATGCGATGCTCGACCGCGTCTTCGGCCAGCTGCTGATCGCTGCGGGCCCCTGCCGGCAATCGCGACACGATCATGCGCAAGTTGAGCGCCCGTGGTCGGTCAGCCCCAAGCGGCAGGACATTGCGCTGTTCTATCAACATCGACAGACGCGCACGAAGCGGACCGGTTGCCGCGTCGATACCATCCAGAAACAGCGTGCCACCATTGGCCCGTTCTACCAGGCCGGTGCGAGACAGTCCGACGCCAGGGACGCGCCCGAACAGCAACAGTTCGGCATCCTGATGCGCCAGAATGCCGACGTCGATGGTGACAAATGGTCGAGCGCGCCTTGCGCTGAGATCGTGGATCAGCCTCGCAACATGGCTTTTCCCGGTCCCCGCCTCGCCTGCCAGCACCACGTCGATTTCCGACCGCGCCACACCGCCAATCACAGAGTTAAGCCTCTGTGCGGCGGGTGACGACCCCAGCATGGCGCTCTGGGCGCTGCGCCCCATTTCATCCCGCAGACGTCGGTTTTCAAGGGCCAGCGCACGGCGTGCAATCGAGGCCCGGACTGTGCGGATGAGGTGAGCCGAGGAATAAGGCTTGGTCAGGAAATCCGCCGCGCCATTCTTCATCGCGTCAACCGCCATCGCGATGTCACCGTGCCCGGTGGTAAGGATCACAGGCAGTTCAGCGTCAATCTCGCGCAACCGAGCGAAAAACGCGATGCCGTCGATCCCCGGCATGCGCACGTCGCTGACCACCACCCCCGGAAATTCCGGTGTCAACAAGCCAAGCGCGGCCCGTGCGTCGGGGAAGGCCACGACCTCGGCTCCTTCAAGCGTGAGCGCCTGCGTGGTCGCATCGCGCAGCGCCGCGTCGTCCTCGACCAAGGCAACCAGCAAGGCGGCAGCGTCGCTCATGCGACGGGGATCGTGATCGTAAAGCACGTGCCTCTACCCGGATTCTCAAGCATCAGATCCCCACCGTGTTCGCGCATGATATCGCGAGCAATCACCAGACCCAGCCCGATCCCGTCTGGCTTGGTGGTGACAAACGGCTGGAACAAAACTTCGCGGATATCTGCCGGTACGCCCGGCCCGTCATCCTCGACCATGAGTCGACACTGGTCCGGCCCAAGAGCGACGCTAATGGTGATTTTGCCGCCTTCATCACAGGCCTGAATCGCATTTTGTATCAGATTGACCAGAACCTGCTCGAGTTGCACGTGCTGCGCGCGCACGCGAACCTGAGCATGATCGGGCAGGGACAGCCTGATTTTCCGGCGCCTGATCTGATCGCTGAGCAGCAGCAGCGACCCGTCGATCACTTCGGCCAGTGCAATCTCCTTTGGCTCTCGCGGCGCGCGGCGACTGAATTGCAGTGATTCGACCGTAATCTGCCCGATCTTGACCGCAAGCCCGGCGATCTTGCTGAAGTTTCCGGCTGCCTCAACATTGCGCCCGGCTGCGAGCAGTCGCTCACCACTTTCGGCATAGACCTGCATCGCGGCCAGTGGCTGGCGGATTTCGTGGCTAAGCCCGGCGGTAACCTGGCCCAGCGTCGCGAGCCGGTTGGCCTGGTGCAATTGCTCGCGCAGCATCGCGGTTTGTTCCGACAACGCTGCGCTGGCCCGCGCCAGCCGCCGCCGCAGCCAAACCAACACCGCGCTCCCCGCGATCACCAGAAGCATGACGCCCAGCAACACCAGCAGCCTGCCATTGGTAATCGCGGCGTTAAGTCGCGGGCCCGGATCGGACAGCAGATGTAATTCCCAGGCGAGCGGGGCGATCGGCTGGATATTTTCGATCATCGCGAACGGTGCCGTCGCACCTTGAGATGCCGGCAAAGTGAGTGGCGCGAGTTTGGCGATGCCAAAACGCGTGGCATCGCGTTCCGGATCGCGCGGGCTGGTCGGCTGGTTGGCAGTTGCGCGAAATCGCCAGTCGGGATCGCTTGCCAGCAACACCACCCCGTCGGAATCGGTGACAAACACTCCCCCTTTTGCGTCGCGCCATTTGCGCTCAAGATCATCAAACTCCACCTTGACCGCGACCACGCCGAGCGAGCCTGCAGCGGTGTTGACACGCTCGGAAATATAAAGCCCGGGGCGGCGGCTAACCGTGCCCAAGGCGAACTCCGTGAAGGCACCTTCGCCAATCGCGCCGGAAAAATAATCGCGAAAGCCGTAATTTGAGCCGACAAAGCTGTCCGGGCGGTTCCAGTTGCTGGCTGCCAGCGTCAGGCCATCAGCATTCATGATGTAAATTGCGGCCGCATCGGTCTGCTTGGCCAGCGCGGCAAGCCGGCTATTCAGGACGGCTTGTTGGCTGCGATCGCCCGCCAGCAGCGCAGCGACTTCAGGATCAACCGCCAGCACACGCGGCACCAGACTGAACTTGTTGAGTTCACTTTCAAGCCCCGCAGCCAGGATCGCCGCATCATTGCTGGACTCTTCGCGGATTTCGTTGAGCGCAGCCACCCGTGTTGCGCGATCAACCGCGAGTGTCGCCCATGCACCTAACAGCACCACTGCAAACACGGCAAGAATCGGGAGATACCATCGCTCGGTCCTGTACACTTTTGCCCCTTTTGGTTCCCATCCCCACGAGACCTTGTGCGGAATTTCGCACACCCGGCAATTAATTTATGCGGAATTCCGCATATTTTGTGGTCGCATATGAATTAACTTATTGAATTTATGCAATATTTTCTCGCGAGCAGATTTGCTTGCAGCCAGCGGCATTCGCGCTGAAATTATTCGAACAAGAATAAGTTCACCGGGGGGGGGGGACGCGACCCATGGGTTCGCACTCAGATATCACGCCAGAACAGGCAGCGTCGATTCCCCGCCGTAAGCCGTTATATCGGCAGCTTTATGTGCAAGTGCTGACGGCGATCGTACTGGGGGCGCTGCTCGGCCATTTCTTCCCCGAAATCGGCACCGCGCTCAAGCCGCTTGGCGATGGCTTCATCAAGCTCGTCAAGATGATCATCGCACCGGTGATTTTCCTGACCGTGGCCACCGGCATTGCCGGAATGAGCGACATGAAAGCGGTCGGCAGCGTCGCGGGCAAGGCATTTGCCTATTTTCTGTTCTTTTCCACGCTTGCCCTCATCATTGGCCTTGTCGTCGGCAATGTTGTGCGACCGGGTGAGGGGCTGAACATCGACCCGGCCACGCTCGATCCAGGCGCGGTTGCTACCTATACAGAAAGTGCTGAGGCCCAGACCATCAGCGGTTTTCTGCTGAACATCATCCCTGAAACCTTGTTCAGCGCGATGACTGAAGGGCAGATACTGCAGGTGCTGCTGGTGGCGATTCTTGCTGGCGTAGCAATGGCAATGACTCGCCCGGCCAGTGATCTCGTGCTGGATGTATTCGCCTCGTTCAGCCAGGCGGTGTTCAAACTGGTACACATGTTGATGAAGCTGGCGCCGATCGGAGCGTTCGGCGCGATTGCCTTCACCATCGGCGAATTCGGGATCGGTTCACTGGCCAGCCTCGCGGCGCTAGTCGCGACGTTTTACCTGACATCGCTGCTGTTTGTCATCGTGGTGCTGGGCGCGGTTGGCTATTTCAACGGCTTTTCGATCTTCGCGCTGATCCGCTTCCTGCGCGAGGAGTTGCTGCTGGTGCTGGGCACATCTTCCTCCGAAGCGGCGCTGCCGAGCTTGATGGAGAAGATGGAGATCGCCGGCTGCCGCAAGGCAGTGGTGGGGCTGGTGGTGCCGACCGGCTATTCGTTCAATCTCGATGGCACCAATATCTACATGACGCTCGCCGCGCTGTTCATTGCGCAAGCGGTGGGGGTTGATATGAGCATCGGCGAACAGCTGACGCTGGTGCTGGTCGCGATGATCAGTTCCAAGGGCGCGGCAGGGGTAACCGGCGCGGGCTTTGTTATCCTGGCGGCCACGCTTTCGGTTGTGCCCAGCGTGCCGGTTGCGGGCATGGCGCTGATCCTCGGGATCGACCGGTTTATGAGCGAATGCCGCGCGCTCACCAATTTCGTCGGCAACGCGGTGGCGACCATCGTGGTCGCCCGCTGGGAAGGTGCGCTGGACAAGACCCGGCTGGCCGCCGCTATGGCAGGCACACCGCTGCCGCTTCCGACAGATGACATCGAGCGTCATGAACGCAGCGGCCCGGTTAGCGAGACGATCGCCAAAGTGCTGGAAGAGCACCGATGATCGCGCGCCGCACACTGATCGGTCGCAGCGCTGCTCTCGCGCTGCTGGTGAGCGCACTTCCAGTGCTGCCGCTGGCTGCTGCCGCGCCGGAAGAAATCCTGCTGTGGCCGGGCACACCGCCGGGCAGGGGCGGGGTCACGGGGGCGGAAAAGATCGGCGAGGCAGGCGCAGGCTTTGGCGCAGTCTCCAACATCGCGACGTCGCGGATGCGGGTCTATCGTCCGGAGACACCAAATGGCGCTGCGGTGCTGGTGGCAGGCGGCGGCGGCTATTTCCGCATCCAGCTGTGGAAGGAAAGCACACCTGCAGCACAGTGGCTGCAGGCACAGGGCTTTACCGTTTTTGAACTTATCTACCGCCTGCCCAATGACGGCTGGGACGCGAGCGCGCCGTTCATGGATGCGCAGCGGGCGATGAAGATCATCCGCAGCCGGGCGGGCGAATTCGCGGTCGATCCCGCACGAATTGGCATCATGGGCTTTTCTGCAGGCGGGCATCTGGCCGGTTTCACTGCACTCCAACCCGGGCGCGCGCTCTATACCGGGGCCGACGTGCATGAACAGGTATCTGCGCGCCCTGATTTTACGGTGTTGCTGTTCCCGGTGGTCTCGCTGCGCAAGCCGTTCGATACGACCCGCACCCGCCGCGAGATCATCGGCAACAAACCCAGCGCCAAGGCAGAGGCTGAATGGTCGCTCGACACATATGTCAGCGCCGCTGCACCCCCCACCATCATTTTTGCCGCCGCCGATGATCCGATCACGCCGCCGGGCCATAGCGTCCTGTTGTTCGAAAAACTGAT
>NZ_JBGTFM010000311.1:0-5250 GCF_041747255.1 Blastomonas sp.
TGGTTTGCGCATCTTGCAGCGATATATGCGGCATAAGAGCTGCCCGGCCTAAGGACGGAAGAAGTGCAGTTGAGAAGAACGCGAGTCTTCTCGCACATAATGGCAAGCCCTGAGGAGCAACGGAATGACTATGCAGATGAACATCCGGACCGTCGACGGCATCTCTATGCGCTGGCATGAGCAGGGCGAAGGCATACCGCTTATCCTGATCCACGGAATTCCAACCGGGCCCGAGCTTTGGCGGCATGTCCTCCCGAGAATTAAGGGAGCACGTTGTCTGGTTTGGGAGATGCCAGGATATGCGGGTTCGATCCGCGCCGGCCAGGACCGCGACATCTCGGTGGCAAAGCAAGCCGACTACCTTATCGCTTGGATGACGGCGTTGAAAATCGAGCGTGCCGTGTTCGGTGGACATGATCTCGGCGGGGGCGTGGCCCAGATCGCGGCGGTCCGACACCCCTATCGCTGCGGCGGACTTTTTCTGACAAACGCAATCGCCTACGATTCTTGGCCAATTCCGAGCGTCAAAGCGCTGCGTGCCACCCGTGGCGCCGTGCGCCATCTGCCGAATGCGGCGCTGAAGATGATCATGGCGACCCTGTTCCGGCGCGGCCACGACGACGCTGAGCAGGCACGCGAAGCGCTAGAAATGCATTTCCCGTACTACCGCGACAATGGTGGCGGCGCGGCATTGGCCAGACAAGTTGCGGCGCTTGACGTTCGTGACACCACGGCCGTGGCCCCGGAACTCTCCGGGCTAAATATCCCGGCGCGGATTGCCTGGGGTACGGCGGATCAGTTCCAGAAAATGAGGTTTGGAGAGCGTCTGGCACATGATCTTTCTGCCCCGCTTCGCCGCATCGAAGGCGGCAAGCATTTCACGCCAGAGGACCATCCGGATGTGATCGCGGAAGAGATCAACCTGCTTATCGCAAGCTTCGGGGCGGACGATCGACAAGTATGACACTGCTTCGTACTGGGGTGCAAATCTCTGAATACGATGAAGTAAAGACACTAACCCTGTTTTTGAAACCACTCTCAATGGGAATTTCCCTGCTGTCAATTGCGTGAAATTCACGTCTTCGATGATCAGGTAGGAATCGCCACCTATCGCTTGGGTGCGACATACACGGCCTTACGTACGCTAACCGGACAACTTCAGACTGGGCAGCCGTTCGTGCAGACGGACTAGAACGAAAATCTTCCTGAAGCGCGAATATAAATAAAATAAGGATATTTTACCAATTTTTCTGCAATAATAAGAACATAACATCGATGCTGTGTTGGAGCCAAAACACTTGCTTCAGCATCCGTCACCAACGCGAGACAGCAGACCCATCCACCGTATGGATACTGACACTGCTTCGTTTGCAGACAGCGCAATGATAGCCATATCAGGCGGACTGGAAAAAGGGGATATACCTATGTCACGCATTTTCTTTGCTGCCGCGGCGGCCACTGCAGCCCTTGCTTCGCCTGCATTCACGCAAGAGGCTGGATTCGGCCCTCTGCTTACCCCTGCCGAATTGATGCAGGTACAGCAGACCGTAGATCCACTCGTCATCGACATCCGTAGCGATGCCTATGCCGAGGGCCACATTCCCGGGGCCACATCCGCCCCTTACGATCTCTTTCGCGGCCCCGCCGACAACCCAGGCCAGGTGCCGACTGAGGAGCAGCTGACCCAGGTTCTTCAAAACATTGGCGTCGAGGCAGACCGGCCCGTGGTTGTGGTGCACCAGGGGACCGACGTGACAGACTTCGGCGCTGCTGCTCGCGTCTATTGGACACTAAAATCCAGCGGCGTCTCTGAACTCGCAATTCTCAATGGCGGCATGACCGCTTGGAACGAGGCCGGCCTCGAGCAGTCAATAGAAGCGACCAAGGCACCCGAGAGCAGTATCGAGGTCACTTTCTCCGAGGAGTGGCTCGCCACCGCCGAGGATGTGCAGCAGATCCTGAACGCTGGCGACAAGGCCCTTCTTCTCGACGCGCGCCCAGAGAGCTTCTGGAATGGCCAAGAGGCGCACGCGGCCGCGGCCCGTCCCGGCACATTGCCACAGTCGGAGTATTTCACTCATGATGGCTGGTTTGAGTCTGGCCCCGTGATTGTCAACGCTGGCTCCGCTCAAGAGCTGGCCGAGGCCCAGGGCTTCACCGATGAGGAGCAGATTATTTCCTTTTGCAATACGGGGCATTGGGCGGCGACCAATTGGTTTGCGCTGAGCGAGCTGGCGGGGATCGAGAACGTTAAGCTCTACCCGGAGTCCATGGTAGGCTGGTCAAACGCCGGCTACGAGATGGCCAATGTACCCGGCCTATTCGAGAACCTGTGGAATCAAGTCACCGGTCAAAACTAAGGTGAGATATGACTGAAGCTGTCGCGGTAGCAAGGCACATGCCGCCCCTCTTGCCGCGCGCTACCCTCATCGGGGCAGCGCTGTTGATGGTGGGCCTTCTCGCCGTCACTGCAGGCGCGCGCTACGGACTCCTTTTAGCCGTGGGTCTGGGTCTCGGCATGACACTGGAAGGGCTGCGCTTTGGCTTCGCCGGCCCTTCGCGAGCGATGATTTTGCGAAGAGATCCGGCTGGCCTTCTCGCTCAGCTCATCGCAATCGGCCTCGTCGCAACCGTTGCCATTCCTTTGCTCGCCTCGCGAAGCGAAGAGATGATTGGCGCTCATGCTCCTGTCGGCTTCGCCATGGTCGGTGGTGCATTTGTTTTCGGCGCCGCAATGCAAGTTGTTCTGGGCTGCGGCTCGGGCACACTGGTCAATGCTGGCGCCGGTAATCCTGTGGCTCTCGTCGCACTACCTTTCTTCGCGATTGGAAGCTTCGCAGGAGCCTATCACCTGTTCTGGTGGACCGATCTTGGTACCTTGCCCGAAATTGTGCTTACCGGCGTTCCTGGCCTCGTAATCACCCTCGCCGGTTTGGTGGCAGTGGGATCTGTTCTTCTTTGGCTCGCGGCACCGGGCACCCGCAGAATTCCGCGCAGGCTCTGGCTGGCCGCCCTTCTGGTTGCGGGACTTGCAATCGCCAACCTTCTTGTCGCCGGCCAGCCGTGGGGCGTGGTTTACGGTTTGGGCCTTTGGACGGCAAAGGCCGCAACAGCCGCGGGTGCTGATCTCTCTGGCTCGCTCTTCTGGTCTGCACCCGCGAACGTAGAGCGCGTTTCAGAAAGCCTGCTTACAGACGTGACCTCCGTCACGAACATCGGCCTGATCGGCGGCGCCTTCCTGATCGCCGCCTGGCGCGGCGGGCTTGAGCAGGGCCTGCCAAAACTGCCGGCGCGAGCGTGGATTGCCACTGTGGTCACGGGCCTCCTGCTGGGCTATTCCTCCCGGCTGGCTTTCGGCTGCAACGTGGGGGCATTCTTCAGCGGCATCTCAACCGGCAGCCTCCACGGTTGGGCTTGGTTCGCCGCAGGATTTGCCGGCTCAGTCGCGGGGGTGAAACTGCGACCTTGGCTAGGACTTGAGGGCGGCAGATGAAAACGCGCCGCCTGACCGGCTTCGCTGCGCTCGCCTTTCTCAGCGGGCTTTTGATCCTTGATCGGTGGGTGAGCGAGCCGTTAAACCCCTATCAAGCACCCCCCATCGTCGCTTACGGTTCAGGTCTTGCTTCAGGTGGTGCGCACTGTGCGGCAATGCCCTCGGCCAACTAACCGACAGTATCGGATGGACCCGACTAAAAGGGGGACAAGAGGTTGAAATTTGAACGTCCCGCACGAGCGGGACATTCATAATCTAATTGTCGTTAAGAACGTCGGTCAAAGAACGTTTTCGGCGGCACTATTTTCGAGGAATGGATAGTCGATGTACCCATCGGCGTCGCCCCCGTAGTATGTGGTGCTGTCCCCTTCGTTCAATGTCGCGTTCAAGCGAAGTCTCTGAGGCAGGTCAGGGTTGGCAATGAAGAGCCTTCCGAAAGCCACCGCGTCAGCATGGCCCTCGGCTACGGCCTTTGCCGCAGTGTCGCCATCATAGCCGCCGTTGACGATGTAGAAACCGCTCCATTTAGCACGTAGCTGCTTCATGATGTCGGCTTGAGTGGCGTCCGTCTCGGCGCCTGGAGCCTGTTCGACCATGTGCAGATAAGCGAGCCCCCGCTTGTCGAGTTGCCCGACGATATAGCCGTAGTTCGCCGCAGGATCGCTGTCCGACACGTCATTGAACTGCCCGAGCGGTGAAAGGCGCACGCCGATGCGGTTCGCAGGCCAGACCTCGGACACGGCATCAAGCACTTCGTCGAGGATGCGCATCCTATTCTCCACCGAGCCGCCATAGGCGTCAGTACGATCGTTCACACCGTCCATCAAAAACTGCTCGAGCAGGTATCCGTTGGCGGCATGGACCTCGATGCCGTCAAAGCCCGCGTCCTTGGCCGCCTTCGCTGCCGTAACGTAGTCCGCGATGGTTTGCCGGATGCCTTCCTCCGTCAGCGCATCGGGTTTCGACACTGGCTCGAAGCCGTTTTCGGTATAGGTGGACGCATCCGCTGCCTTATCGGTCGACGACACCGGGTTACAGTGTAGCGCGTCAACCATCTTGTCCTTGAGCGACAACCACGTTGGCCGGTTTTCGGGCGGTTGGGTTGGCGTTTTTTGAGGCTGTTTTCTGGTCAGCTTTCTCCTTCGTTGTGGTTGTCGGTGATGGTTGTCGCTGGTGTTCTGGCCAGCGCCGCCATGCTTGAGGCGGCGGCGCGTTGGCGGAAGCTTTCGGCATTCATCTCTAGGATCGCGGCATGGTGGACGAGGCGGTCGATGGCGGCGACGGTCATCGCCTTGTCGGGGAAGATCTGGTCCCATCCGCTGAACGGCTGGTTGGCGGCGATGGCGATGCTGCGATATTCGTAGCGCCGGGCAATCAGTTCGAACAGCACGCCGGTTTCAGCCTGATCCTTGTGGGCATAGGTGATGTCGTCGAGGATGATCAGGTCGAACTTGTCGAGCTTGGCAAGTGCGGCTTCCAGGACGAGGTCACGCCGGGCGGCCTGAAGCCGCTGCACAAGATCGCTTGTCCGGGTATAGAACACGCGGTGCCCCGTTTCGATCAGGGCATGGCCGATCGCGCAAAGGACGTGCGTCTTGCCGGTGCCGGAATTGCCAATGGCGATCAGGTTGCCGCCGCCCTCCAGCCAGTCGCCGGTCGCGAGAGCCTCGACCCGGGCGCGCGGCAGGGTCGGCAGCGCCTTGAAGTCGAAGGTTGCGAGGGTTTTGCCCGCAGGCAGTTGCGCCTCGTTCAGATGG
>NZ_JBGTFM010000312.1:0-2469 GCF_041747255.1 Blastomonas sp.
GAGGAGGCGCCATCGCGCAGGATTTCCACCCGTTCGATCGCCAGCGGCGGAATCGTGTTGAGGTCAACCGCTGACGATCCGCGACCGATAGATCCGTTCAAATTCAGCAGGGCAGAAAGATGGCGTCGTTTGCCATTCACCAATACGAGCGACTGGTCCGGTGCCAGGCCGCGCAGGGTGGCCGGGCGCAGTGAATCGGTGCCGTCGGTCAGCGAAGGTTGGGGGAAGTTGAAAGATGGCACGATGTTGTTCAGCAGGCGGCTGGTTTCAGTCGCGCCGCTGTTCTGCAGCTCCTGTGAGGTGATGACATCGATCGGGGCTGTGCTGTCTGCGATCGTGCGGTCCGTACGGCGCGTCCCGGTGACGATGATCTGCTCTTTGTCCTGGTCTGCTCCCGCGCCTGCTGCCTGATCCTGCGCCATCAGCTCGTAAGGCAAAATTAAGGTGGCAAAGGACACTGAAACAGCGGCCAAGCGGCGTGTGGTAGATAGCAGCGACATAGCGGATCCCCAGTTCGTGAACGACCGTGCCACGATGGCGCGGCAAAACAGGCCGCGAAAGAAAAAAACGTCATGCGGCCGTTGCTAACATCTTTTATTTCACGAATGTCGCTTTTTTGTCACAATATATCGGATGGCGTTGATCAAGCCCGAATCGTTGTGACACGCTGCTGAGGTGTTTTGCCTTGTCCCGGCAAGGCTTGCTACCTGTCCGTCGTCAGCACCTATGTGACAGATATGCAAAAATCTCCTAGTGAACGGTTGGTGCAGGGTGGGCGGACCACCGCAGACGGAGCTGCACAAACAGAGCTCGCCGAAGTCGGCAACCGCATGGTTGAGGTTCCGGCCAGTCAGTTCAGCGGCAACGGCGAAGTGCTGGTGACGGGCATGTCTCGTGGCGAACTGAAGTCAGCTGGCAAGGATGCGCTGCAACCCGAAGCGCTAGATTAACGGTTCACGCTCTGTTTGACCCATCTTGGGCGACCATCTCCCATTGAGGACAAGAATACGGCACCGGATGCAGATGCATGCGGTGCCGATGTCTTGTCGTAGAAGCTGATGCTTTATGCGCAGCAATCCATCCCAAGGCCGCAACACGCGCCGAGGGCGCAGCATCCAGCTGCCAGCATCTGGGCAACAGGGCCAGGTGCTGCTGCAAAGGCAGCGCTAGAAGTCAGGATCAGACTGACAACGGTGAGTTTTGCCATTTTCAACACATGACGTTCCTTGATGATTTGATCGAGTCCATCCGCACTTCAAACTTCCAGCGCGGCCGATGTGGATTGCTACGCTGTCAAACTTAAGTTGCGCGTTACGTTCGCAGTTTGTCAAGCAAAGTTCACCATTCAGATCCAATTACGATGTTATGCAAACCCGACGAACACGGCTGCTTCATCGACCGACTTTCGCGTTGTGATTACCGCATTGGCTGGAAAACTATCGTCCGGCCAACCGAGCGCGATGCTCTTCATAATCACCTGATCGTCCGCAATCCCGGCATGTTCCCTGACCACCGGTGATTGCATGATGCCCTGGCTGTTAATCACCGTCCCCAGCCCTCGCGACCACGCCGCGTTTACCAGCGCAGTTGCGACCGCGCCGCAATCGAACGGTGTATCGTCGCTACCATCCAAAACCCGGTCATACGTAATGACTATGCACACCGGCGCATCGAACTGACGAAATCCGCGCAAAACCCAATCTTGCCGCGCCTCGGCATCGTTGCGGGCGATGCCCATGGCCGAAAACAATTGCTTGGCGACCCCAATCTGTCGGTCACGATGCATTCCGGCAAATGCCTCGCCTGTGCGAAATTCGCGCGATTGTGGCACGCCTGCAAGCATCCGTTGGGTATTGCCTTCGCGGATTCGGTTTAGTGGCTCGCCGGTGATGACGTAAAAGTTCCACGGCTGTGTGTTCATTGAGGAGGGTGCGCGTATCGCCAATTCCAAAATCTCTTCGATCAGCGCCCGCGGCACTGGATCAGGCTTATATCCTCGGATGCTTCGCCGACCCAGAACAACCTCATCAAATTGCATGCAAGCTCCTTAGAATGCCAAGGGCGATGGTGGACGAACTTTGTTCCGAGCGGAAGACTGCTTTCCGGCATTCGGAGTAACGGCTTGAATGAGCGATGTTAAGGTGCATAACTGCTCAACGATCCGGATGATTTCGAGCTTCTCGGATGCGGGATACCTCATTCGTCGTCGCCCCCATCCGCAATCATGCTTTTTTTGAGCAGGCGGTTTTCGAGCGTCAGGTCGGCAACACATTCCTTCAGGGCACGAGACTCGCGGCGCAGATCCTGCACTTCGCCAGTGGTCGCAGCACGGGCAGTATCGCCAGCAAGGCGGCGCTTGCCAGCTTCCATAAACTCCTTCGACCAGGTGTAATTCAGGCTTCGGGCAATGCCTTCCTTACGGCACAGCTCAGCGATGCTGTCTTCGCCGCGCAGACCATCCAGCACGAT
>NZ_JBGTFM010000313.1:0-2661 GCF_041747255.1 Blastomonas sp.
GGCAATTGCCCATATGCGTAGCGGCAACAGTTATACCGTTCCCAAACAGGAGATGACCCATGGCTTTCGTCCTTCCCGCGCTTCCCTTTGACAAGACTGCTTTCGGCGACATCATGTCGGCTGAAACCTTCGATTATCACCACGGCAAGCACCACAATGCCTATGTCGGCAAGGCAAATGACATGGTCAAGGGCACGGACCTCGAAGGCGCGAGCCTGTCGAAGGTCATCGTCGCCGCCAAGGACAAGGGCAACAAGGGCCTGTTCAACAATGCCGCGCAGATCTGGAACCACACCTTCTTCTGGCATTGCCTCAGCCCCGAAGCGCAGACCATCCCCGGCTCGCTCGAACAGCGCATCATTGCCGATTTCGGCTCGGTCGCAGACATGAAGGACAAGCTCAAGGCAGAAGCCGTCGGCCATTTCGGCAGCGGCTGGGCGTGGCTGGTGCTCAACGGCGACAAGCTGGAAATCACCTCGCTGCACGACGCGGATTCGCCGGTCGCGCACGAAGGCATGAAGCCGCTGCTGACGCTCGATGTGTGGGAACACGCGTATTACATCGACTACCGCAACGCGCGCCCGGATTACCTCGGCACCGTGCTCGACAAGGCGATCAACTGGGAATTCGTGGCCCAGAACCTCGACGGCAAGGGCACGGAACGCGCTGACCAGGAGGGTTGAGTTTCGCGTTACTCGCTAACCTGTGCTCCGGCGAAAGCCGGGGTCCAGGGGCGAGGTCGCACTGTCGTTGCCCTGTATTCCGGCGTTCGCCGGAAAACGATCATTCTGCATCAGTCGATCCCCTGCGAAGGCAGGGACCCATCACCTGAGCTAACCACTCACTCCACCGGCTGAGTTGGGAGATGGACAGCTGCGCTCGCAGGGGACCCGCAGCGGCATTATTCCCCCTTCGCCCCCTCTAGCGCCAGGCCATGCTTCATCAGCATCGGGATCTGCGTCATTGCAAAAATGAACGAGAGCGCGGTGACACCCCAGACCTTGACCGTCAGCCAGGTCTCGAAGTCGAGATTGTAGCGCAGGCCTTCGTTGAGCAGTGCCATGAAGGCGAAGAACAGCCCCCAGTTGCGCGAGAGTTTCATCCAGCCTTCGTCGCTGAGCCCGCCATACGCCGCCTGCAGCAGGTAGCGCAGCAGTGGACGGCCGGTCATCCAGCCGCCAATCAGCAGCACCGCGAAGGCGGTGTAAATGATCGTCGGCTTGATCTGGATGAACTTCTCGTCGTTGAAATACACGGTGAGCGCGCCGAAGCCGATGACCAGCACGGCGGACAGCCACAGCATCGGCGACACACGGCCCAGCTTCCATTTCGACACCGCCACCGCGATCATGATCGCCACCATGAAGGCGAGCGTGCCGTTGATTGCGGCGCGGGTCGCGGCGAGCGCGGCGCCGTCGCTTTGCGTCAGTTTGAACACCGCAAAAAAGATCAGCAGCGGCCCGAAATCGAGCAGCAGTGGCAGCAGGCCGCCTTCCGCCTTTTTCGGAGCGACGACGTCGGTCGCGTCGGGAAGTTCTTCGCTCATTTCGCTCCTCCGGCGATCACATGCGCCAGATATTCGGGGTCAAAAGGCCTGAGGTCATCGATGGTCTCACCCACACCGATGGCGTGGATCGGCAGGCCGAATTTCTCCGCCGCCGCCACCAATATGCCGCCCCGCGCGGTGCCATCGAGTTTGGTCATCACAAGGCCGGTAACGCCCGCAACCTCCTTGAAGGTCTCGATCTGCGACAGGGCGTTCTGTCCGTTGGTCGCGTCGAGCACCAGCACGACATCATGCGGCGATGCGGGGTTCAGCCGACCCAGCACACGGCGGATCTTGGCGAGTTCGTCCATCAGTTCACGCTTGTTTTGCAGCCGGCCAGCGGTGTCGACGATCAGCACATCAATGCCGGTGGCGGTCGCCTGCTTGACCGCATCGAACACGATGCCCGCCGCATCGCCGCCTTCCTTGCCGCTGATGATCGGGATGCCGAGGCGATCCGCCCAGATTTTCAGCTGGCCGATGGCGGCGGCGCGAAAGGTGTCGCCCGCTGCCAGCATCACGCCATAATCCTGCTCCTGGAACAGATGCGCCAGCTTGGCGATGGTGGTGGTCTTGCCCGATCCGTTGACGCCGATCACCAGGATCACCTGCGGACGCGGGAAGGCGATGATGTCGAGCGGTTCGGCGACAGTGCGCAGCGACTTGGCGATCTCCTCGCCGACGACCTCGCGCAAGCCCTCTTCGTCCAGCCCGCGCTCGAACCGCCCTTCGGACAGGCGCGCACGCACCTTGCCCGCCATCTGCGGCCCAAGATCGGAGACGATCAGCGCCTCTTCAATCTCGTCAAGCTGGTCTTCATCCAGCCGCGATTTGGTCACCAGCCCGGTGATATTCTGGGTCAGCTTGTCTGATGTCTTGCGAAATCCGCCCAGCAGGCGCTCGCTCCAGCTGTTGTCGCTCATGCTGCGCTGTCCGCGATCAGGGTGTCGCCGTCAAGGCCGGTGATGGTAACGGGCAGGATGCTGCCGGGTGTCTTGGACGACGCGCCCAGCGAGAGCTTGGCGAAATTGCCCGCGTGGCCGGTGCGCCCGTCGCGTTCGACGAGCATCGCCTGCCGCGTGCCGACCAGCGATGTGCGCCATGTGGCGGCGCGG
>NZ_JBGTFM010000314.1:0-2913 GCF_041747255.1 Blastomonas sp.
TGCTCCGCAAAGTCGGTGAGCGAACCGTCAGCGGCCTGTGGGATCTCATCGGCAGGCTCGTCGATATCTTCCAGCCCAGCGAATGCGCCAACTACTTCAGCTCTTGCGGGTATGACCCGGAATGATCGAAAACCGCTCTAAACCCGCGCCTCCACAAACACCGGCACCGCGATCGAAATACACTCGAACGCTGTGTCGCGCTCCAGGGGTGCGCGCAGTTGGCGGGCGAGGCCGGTGATGACGCGGTCGATGCCGTCGGCGAGCAAAGCTTCGAGTGTTTCGTTGGGGCCGAGCGCGGGGGAGGCGATGCGCAGGGTGATGCGCTGCGGGTCATCGGGCAGCGGCTTTGCCGAGATGCGCACCGGTGCATCGGGCATGGTCAGGTGGATGAGCTCAAGCACCTCGGTCAGCAGGAACGCGATCGGCACCCCGACATCCTGGCTGACCTGGATGTTATCGATGTCAATGGTGGCGGGCACGGCGCTGTCGCCATCATGATGTTCAAAACTGCCCGCCAGCTCCCCTACCAGCGCGCGCAGGTTGATGCCCGCATTGTGTTCGGTTTCGGCAAAATGGTTGCGATGCACCACCGCGAGCGCATCGACCCGGCGCTGAATCTTGCCATAGGCGAGCTTTGCCGGTTGTGAATCGGCAGTGCGGGCGTGCAGGTTGATCAGGCTGGCGACGATCTGCAGGTTGTTCTTGACCCGGTGGTGCACTTCGCGGGTCAGCAATATTTGCTGCTTCAGGCCCACATCAAGTGCATCACGGTCGAGAGCCACCTTGTGCGCGAGCATCACAAAGCCGGTGTCGAGCTCCTCAATCTCGCTGGCATTGAACGGGGTGCGGTTCATCGGCGTCAGCTGGGTGCCGGTTTCATACTGGCGGATCTTGTGCTGCAGCTGGGTCAACGGTTTGATCAGCATACGGCTAACCACCAGCCAGCCGATAATCGCAGCGACAAAAATGGTAATGAACGGAATGACCTGTGCCCACAATTCGGGCGGGCTGCGCTTTTGCTGGACATGCCGCAGGTCAAGGCTCAATCCGTTGACATCGCGAGAGGCGGTCATCAACGCGTTCAGCCGCTTGTTCCATGGCGCAGGAATGGTGGTGAGCGCCAGCACGCCGCTCTGGTCTCGCAGCTCAAACTGTGACAGCGGCACATCATCGACCGGGTCGGCAAGCCTGAACAGGCTGTCGGCCGGATAAAACGCAAAGGCGCGAGCAGCCGAAATGCGACCCCGCACCGCAAAGACAACGCCGTTGGGCTTTGAGACGAGCTGTGTTCCGGGTTGGCCGAGGCGCTGACCAGCAGCGCGCAAGACCCGCGTTTCTGCACCGATCTGGCATTGTGGCGCACCGGTGCCGCTGGCGTAAAGCAGGGCGGAAAAGCGGGTTTGACCCGGACCAAGCTGATTGTTGAGGGTTTTGCAGACCGTAGCCGGGTCTTCCCCCAGCGCGATTTGCGAGGCGGCCGAGCCGATAACTGCGAGATCGCTTCTGATGGCATTGCCCAGCCGTCCGGCGGCATCATCCACGTTTTTCTGCAGCAGGCGCGTGCGATCTTGGTTCGCAGCATGGGTTAGGCTGCGCGTGGCGACCAAGGTGCCGATAGCGAGCGGCAACAGCGCCACCAGCAGGATCAGAAAAATTCGGGTGCCAATGGAAAGGCGGCTAAGCGGCCCAAGCCACGCCGGTGCCGGTCGCTGGGATGACAGCATTACTTCAACTGCTTGAGCAGATCCAGAAAATCGCCGGGAATGTCTTCTTCAAGGGTATGGCGATAAACGGTTTTGAGCGCATCTCCGATCAGCTGGCTTTTGCTCTTGTCAGCGGACGCAGACTCAGGCGGGTTGCCCTCTGCGGCTTTGGCATCTTGCGCAGGCGCCTCATCGGGGCGCGGCTTTCTGGCTTGTTCCCCGCTGCCGGACTCATCGCCGTTGTTGTTTTGCACAAGCATTTATCCCGCCTGTTGAATTTTTGTCCAGAAGTGGAACTAGCAAGCCGTCCAGTTGCTGCCAAGTCCGCAAAATGTCATGCGGTCCGACAAAAACGTCTCTGGGGTGGAAACAAACAGCGGCGCGGATTGTTCCTTGCCCGTGGCTGCGCTTGCGCGGCCATGTTTCGCATACCCGACGTTTTCCATATCCGACATGGCTGCTCGATTTTGACACCGCGCAACAAAGGCCATAGAGACAGCGCATTCCATCAAGGAGTTTTCCAGACCATGTCCCTCGGCCAGACGCTCGCCCCCCATCTTCCGTTCCTGCGCCGCTACAGCCGTGCGCTTGCGGGTGATCAGCATCACGGCGACGCCTATGTGAAGGCGGCGCTACAGGCAATAATCGCAGCGCCCGACCAGTTTCCGCGTGATGTCGATGCGCGGCTTGGGCTTTACCGGGTGTTCCAGGTCATCTGGTCATCCACCCATGACGAGCGGCAGGAATCTGACAGCTTCGATGCTTATCCCGATGATGATGAAAGCGCCCACAGCGTAGTGGCGAACCAGCGGCTGCGCCGCATTCCGCCGTTGTCCCGGCAGGCCTTGTTGCTCACCGCGATGGAAGGTTTCTCCAACGCCGATGCCGCGTATCTGATGGGCACCGACGACCGCACCGTCGCCGGTATGGTGGCTGAAGCGCTGGTCGAGATTGACAGCCAGATCAAGTCGCGCGTGCTGATCATCGAGGATGAACCGATCATCGCGATGGACATCGAGACCATCGTGCGCGATTTGGGCCATGAAGTCACTGGCATCGCTGTCACGCGCGACGAGGCAGTCGAGCAGGCTTTGCGCGAGAAGCCGGGCCTCGTGCTCGCCGACATCCAACTGGCCGATGACAGCTCAGGCATCGATGCGGTGGCAGACATCCTGCGCGAAATCGACGTGCCGGTTATTTTCATTACCGC